>JAFYBS010000009.1 GCA_017540125.1 Eubacterium sp. | reverse complement strand
GTGATATCGTATCGTTGTTTCTTGCCTCCGGTGACGAGATCATAACCCGTATCGGGATGGAAAATTATTCACAGAAAATAAACCGGAATAAAATGATTATTAATATAGAAGAAAATGATATAAAAAAGAAGACTGTAGAGAAGAAAAAAAGAACCTATCATATTCCGGCCGGCGTCGTGAAAAAACTGGCGGATTCCGGACTGCGACGGGATATTGCAAAGGAATATCGTCGGGTTGAAAACAAAAGGATACGATTCATCACAAAAACATCACCGGATTATCCGGAAAAACTTAGGCGGATTCCGGATCCGCCGGAACAGCTTTTTGTGATAGGCAGTCTTCCCGACCCGGACAGAAAAGCCATCGGGATCGTGGGGGCCAGAGAGTGTACTCCCTACGGAAGGGATATGGCCAGACTGTTCGGGTATCGACTGGCACAGGCAGGGATGGCTGTGATCAGCGGAATGGCACTGGGTGTAGATGGTTGGGCACATCGGGGGGCATTGGATGCCGGAGGCTATACCTACGCGATCCTGGGAAACGGAGTGGAGAAGTGTGTTCCCGGGAGTCACGAAAAGCTGTATCGTGATATACCGGAAAAGGGAGGCGTGATCAGTGAGTATCCTACCACATACGGGGCATTGGCGCAGAACTTTCCCATGCGAAACCGGATCATCAGCGGGCTGTCTGACGGAATCCTGGTTGTGGAGGCACGGATTCGATCCGGTTCCCTGATCACGGCGGACAGGGCGCTCGACCAGGGCAGGGATGTATTTGTTGTGCCGGGGCGGATCGGTGATACGCTGAGTGTCGGCTGCAACCGGTTGATCCGTCAGGGGGCCATCCCCGTGCTTTCTCCGAATGACATCCTGGAATACTACGGTATCGAGCCTCACGTGGAGACGGCGTCCGGCCTGACCGGGGATGAAGCGCGGATCTATCAGCTCATCGGAAGCGTGCCGGTATCCCTGATGACGCTGGCTGATTCGGCCCAGGGTTCCTACGCGAACACCCTCCGAGTTGTCGCTCATCTGAAAAAGGCCGGCCTGATCCGCGAGGTCTCCCGCGACCGCTACATACGTAACTAATTTTTTTTTATCAATCAAATCCCGAAGAATTCGTCCTTTGTCAGACATTTTTACCTGTGTAAGAAAAAATAATTCTTGCACACGCCTGATTTTTGTTGTATGCTATCTGACGAAACTCATCAGAATCGGACAAATGATTCTGTGGTAAGGAGACGTGAAGCTATGTCAAAGAATCTGATCATCGTGGAGTCACCGGCAAAATCCAAGACAATCCAGCGTTTTTTGGGCAAAAACTACGAGGTAATGGCTTCGAACGGGCATGTTCGGGACCTGCCGAAAAGTCAGATGGGTTTTGATCCGGAACACGATTTTGAGCCGAAATATATCACGATTCGAGGGAAAGGGGAGTTGTTGGCGGCACTTCGTAAAGAAGTGAAGAAGGCAGATAAGATCTATCTCGCAACGGACCCGGACCGTGAGGGAGAAGCAATTTCCTGGCATCTGTGTACGGCATTGGATCTGGATCCGAAGAAAACAAGCCGGATCACGTTCAACGAGATCACGAAGAATGCCGTTCGTCAGTCGTTGAAGGAGTCCCGGGATATCGACATGGATCTGGTGGATGCCCAGCAGGCACGCCGCGTCCTGGATCGTATGGTGGGATATTCGATCAGCCCGCTCCTGTGGGCGAAGGTGAAGAGGGGGTTGTCCGCCGGTCGCGTGCAGTCGGTGGCACTTCGCATCATCGCGGACAGGGAAAATGAGATCAACGAATTCATTCCGAAGGAGTTCTGGACTCTGGAGGCGGATTTTACGGTGGACGGCGCGAAGAAGCCGTTGACGGCGAAATACTACGGAAAAGACGGAAAGGTGGAACTCGGTTCCAAGAAGGAAGCGGATCAGGTACTGAAGGAACTGAAGGGGGCGACCTATCGCGTTGAGGAGATCAAAAACGGGGAGCGGATGAAAAAGCCGCCCATGCCGTTTACGACGTCGACCCTTCAGCAGGAATGCGCCAAGGTGCTGAATTTCCCGACCAGAAAAACCATGCAGGTGGCACAGCAGCTGTATGAAGGTGTGACCGTGAAGGGACACGGGACCATCGGTCTGATCACGTATCTCCGTACGGATTCCACGCGAATCTCCGACGAAGCGGATGCCGCGTGCAAGGAATACATCCGTTCGGTCCACGGGGAAGAGTATGTGACGGATAAAAAACAGTCACAGGGTCATGGGAAAAATGTACAGGATGCGCATGAGGCCATCCGCCCAACCTACGTGGATCTGACTCCCGCAGAGGTGAAGGACTCTCTTTCCAGGGATCAGTATCGTCTGTATCAGCTGATCTGGAAGCGGTTTGTTGCCAGCCGTATGAGTGCGGCCAGATATGAGACCATATCCGCAAAGATCGAAGGCAACGGTCATCGGTTTACCAGTGCCGGCTCCAAGCTGGTTTTTCATGGTTTTTTGTCGGTTTATCAGAGCGATGAGGACAAGGCGGAGAACAATCCGGCCCTTGCCAAGCTGAAAGATAACTCCAAGCTCACACTGTCCGAACTAAGGGATGAACAGCATTTTACCCAGCCGCCGGCTCACTTCACCGAGGCATCCCTTGTCAAAGCGCTGGAAGAACTTGGGATCGGACGTCCCAGTACCTATGCTCCGACGATCACGACGTTGATCTCGAGACGATATGTCACGAAGGAGAAAAAGAACATTTTTCTTACGGAACTGGGAGAAGTTGTCAACCGGATCATGGTGGAGGAATTCCCGGGAATCGTGGATGTGAACTTCACGGCGACGATGGAGGCCCTTCTGGACGGAATTGCCGACGGAAACGTGGAGTGGAAAACGGTCATCCGCAATTTCTATCCGGACCTGAAGGAGTCGGTAGACAGGGCGGAAGAAGCGCTGGAAAAGGTTGAAATTCACGACGAAGTGACCGATATAGTATGTGACAACTGCGGCCGGAATATGGTGATCAAATACGGACCCCACGGAAAGTTCCTGGCATGCCCCGGATTCCCGGAATGTCGCAATACCAAGCCGTATTATGAGAAAATCGGTGTGAAGTGTCCTCAGTGCGGTGGCGAGATCGTCATCAAGAGAACCCGGAAGGGACGGCCGTATTATGGCTGTGAGAACAATCCGGAGTGTGAGGTGATGACCTGGCAGAGGCCTTCGGGAAAGCTGTGTCCCAAGTGCGGAAAAATGCTCCTTTTCAAAGGAACCAAGCTGGCCTGCGAAGATGAGAGCTGCGGCTACATCGAAGACAAAAATATTGTGTCTTGAAAACAAACGGTTTATGTGATAGAATAAAGAACCATAAAGGGGTATGTTATGAGTATAGAGCTTTTGGATCGTACGAGAAAGGTGAACCATCTTCTGGCAGAGACCTCCGGAGAGAAGGTTGCTTTCTCGGATATCTGTGCCATGATGGGCGGATTCCTGGGCTCCAGTGTATTCGTGATCAGTCGTCGCGGAAAGCTTTTGGGCGCGTATATCAATCCGGATCTCCGTCCGATCGACGGTTTTCGGGATGCTGCAGTTGGTTCCTGCGCAGAGGAGCGTCTGAACGAGCGGTTTCTCAGTGTTCTGTCCACCAAGGAGAATGTGAACCTGGAAACGCTGGGACTGGATGAATACGAGGCTGAGGGATTGACAGCGCTGATCGCACCGATTATGGTGGACGGTGAGAGACTCGGCACATTTTTCCTGTATCGTGAGGACAAGACCTATCGGATCGACGATATCATCCTCTGCGAATACTGCAATATGATCATCGGTCTCGTGATGACTACTTCTTTGCTTGCAGAGAGTGGCGAGGAGACCAACAAAAGAGAGGCGATTTCTTCGGCAATCCGTACGCTTTCCGAATTGGAGCAGCGTGCTGTGGCAGCTGTTATCCACAGTTTGGGCGGGATGAGCGGTCGTGTGATCACGTCACAGCTGGCAGCGGAGTATCATGTAACCCGCTCTGTGATGGTGAATGCACTGCGTAAGCTGGAGAGTGCCAGACTTATCCGTACCCAGTCGGCCGGAGTGAAGGGAACCAAGATTGAAGTATTAAACGATATCGCTTACGATGAATTCGAGCGTATCTATAACGAGAAATGGAATTCTTAAACGCAAACGGAATTGTGAGTATTCATGATGCCTTTTGCGTTTTTGTGAGATTGTGAGAAAGGAGGGACGGTATGATTCTTTCAGGGGCTTATAATTATGTGAATGTCCTCGACAAGGCAGCAGATGCCAGTTGGAAAAGGAACGATGTGTTGGCAAACAATATCGCGAATGCCGATACACCGGGATATAAGCGCAAGGATGTGCAGTTCGAAACCTATCTCATAGGAGCGATAGGAGGTACGGATTCACTGGATCGGACCATCGCGGAGATGGATCTGGACGATCTGAATGCGACTACCTATACGGAGCAGGCGGGACTCAGCTACCGCATGGATGGAAATAACGTCGATATCACTACGGAGAATGTCGAGCTGGCGAAAAACCAGATTCGGTATAACACGTTGATGACATCGATCAATCATGAGTTTCAGCAGTTGAAGTCGGCGATCAGCGGCGGCGGTAGATGATAGCGTTATTGATTATCGATAGGAGGGATAGCTTATGTCAGTATTCGGAGCATTTGATGTCAGCGCTACGGGCTTGACGGCTCAGCAGCTGCGTATGGATACCATATCGGAAAACCTGGCTAACGTCAACACGACCAGGGACGGAAAAGGAAACGTATACCGCAGAAAAATGGTGGTATTTGAGGAGAAGGCTTATCCGACCTTCAAGGAAAGCCTAGGACTGGCCGGACAGTATATCGGCAAGGGAGTTAAGGTGACCCGTATCGTGGAAGATCCCTCGGAAGGAAATATGGTGTATGATCCTTCCCATCCGGATGCCAACGAGGACGGGTATGTGATCTACCCGAACGTGAACACGGTGACGGAGATGACAAACATGATCGATGCCACCAGAGCGTATGAGGCGAATGTCACGATGCTGAATGCCTCCAAGAGTATGGCGACCAGAGCGCTTTCGATCGGACAGTAAGCATCGCACCGATAGGGATTACTATTTTTGATAACCGGGAGGAAAACCAGATATGAACATAACAAACATTTCGGCGATCGAGGGATTGGAAAGTGTCAGCCGTTACTATACCACCAATCCCATCCGTCCTGAGACGCGCGCGGAGAGGAAGGACAGCTTTGACGCCCTTCTGAATTCGGCGATGGGATTGATCAGTGAAACGAATGATTATTCCAACAAGGTCGAGGAGGAAGAGATCAAATTCGCCACCGGCGAGTCCGACAATCTCCATGACCTGATGATCGCCCAGCAGAAAGCCAGTGTGTCGCTTCAGTACACCGCCGCTGTCAAGAACGGTGTTGTTGAGGCTTATAGGACGATTATGAACATGCAATTCTAAGCTACGGATTCCCGCATAGGACAAAGGATCTGTCTGCGTGCGAGCTTGCTCGCATAAGCAGACAGATCTGTGTGTCCGTACGGCGAAGCCGTCGCCAAACCACATGAGGCAGCTGCCGCGTAGCGGCGGTAGAGTGCCGTGTGCCATATCCGTGTCGTGCTTGCACGGACACGGGATGGGGCACGTGCACGGAGCTGCCGAATGCAGTTTGGCGATGCGGAAATCCCTCTTGGAGGATACAAATCAAATGATGGATCGACTGATCGCGATTCGGGACAAGCTCCTTGCTTTCTGGAATCGATACACGACCAAACAGAAGACGATAATCATCTGCGTGACGCTCGCAATCTTCTTTGCGATCGTCCTTTTAGCGTACTTTATGACCCGTCCTGTTTATGTCGATCTGATCACGCTGAACAGCGAAGCGGCCAGTTCATTCCGGGATGAATTGGATGCCGCCGGTGTGGATTATGAGGACGAAGCGGTCAACACCGACCGGGTTCGTTTCCGCGTGGAGCAGAGTCAGTATTCGGATGCGGTTGTTGTGATGGGAGCCAACAAGGTGACGGACGAAACCGGTATGTCCTGGGAGGATGCCCTGCAGGAGGATATGACCACAACCTCACAGGTCCGCTCGGCAAAGATCGATCTGGCACTGCAGTCATCCATCCGGAACGGACTTCTCACCTTCGACGGTGTGGAGGACGCGACCGTCTATCTTTCCCGACAGGAGGATGATATGACCGTGTTTGCCGAGAAGGCAGAGGCCTATGTCAGCGCTTCGTTGAAGCTGGCCAAGGGCTATGAGATGGATCAGAATGTGGCGATGGGTATCGCGTATTATATCGCCAATGCGGTCGGAAACAAATCCACCGACAACGTCATCATCACGGATACGGCCGGAAATCTCCTCTACGGAAGCAAAGAGGATAACACGCTGGGTGGTTCTGTCACCGGTGTCAACGATTACCGTGAGAAGTTGCAGAACACCTTTGCGAAAAATATCGAAACCATGCTCCGGAAGGCGGGTTGGGATGACGTCGAGATCGGAAAGAGCGCCATCAAATTCCGCATGGACAAGATCGAAGAGTTGGTCAAGACCTATACGGCGAACGAAGGAATGGAGCAGGGTCTGTATTCCCACTCCTACAACTACAAATCCACCGGCCAGTCCGGAACCGGAGGAATACCGGGAACGGATTCCAACGGTGATTTGACGGATTATCCCATCGTCGGAACCGGTGAAACCAACACGGAAACTACACTGGATAAATACGATTATCTGCCGAACGAAACCGTACGGAATATCGAGTATGAGATCGGTGCCGTAGTACCGGAGGAATCCTCCATCGGCATCATCCTGACGCATTACAATGTGATCCATGAGGAGAGTCTGGAAGAGCAGGGACTCCTGGATGAGATCAGCTTTGATCAGTATGTGGAGCAGAACAGCGCGGCAACACAAATCGAACTGGAAGACAGGGAAGGACTGATCGAACTGGTGGCGGCCGCAACAGGAATTGCCACCGGAAACATCGACATCATGGCGTTTGACCAGCCGGTTTACGAAGCAAAAGAGACCGGATCATTTTTCGATAACATCACGAATTATCTGATGGTGATCCTGACGGTGCTGATCGCGTTGCTTCTGATCTTCGTGATCATCCGGGGAACATCGCCGGTAGAGGTGACCGAGACCGAGCCGGAGCTTTCTGTGGAGGATCTTTTGGAGACAACGAGAGACGAAGGTCCGTCGCTTGAGGAAATCGAGCTGGAGGACAAATCCGAGACCAGAATTATGATCGAGAAGTTTGTGGACGAGAATCCGGAGGCTGTGGCACTGTTGCTGCGGAACTGGATCAACGAAGATTGGGGAGGTTGATAAACCATGGCTGCACAATCATCATCGGCCGTCGTTGAACTGGACGGCGTGCAAAAAGCGGCGATCCTTCTGATCACAATCGGTCCGGAGAAGGCTTCCACCGTTTTCAGACATCTGAAGGAAGATGAAATCGAACAGCTGACGCTGGAGATTGCCAACACCAGAAGTGTATCTCCCGCGCAAAAGGAAGCTGTTTTAAATGAGTTTTATGAAGTCTGCCTGGCACAGCAGTATATCGCCGAGGGTGGTATCGGTTATGCCAAGGAACTGTTGCAGAAATCACTGGGTGATGACAAGGCGGCTCAGGTGCTGGGCAAGCTGACGGCATCCCTGCAGGTTCGCCCGTTCGAGTTTATCCGGAAGACAGAGGCAACGCAGATCCTCAACTTCATTCAGGACGAGCATCCGCAGACCATCGCTTTGATCCTGTCCTATCTTTCGCCGCAACAGGCGGCAGCGATCATCAGCTCGCTGACACCGGACAAACAGACCGACGTGGCGAAGCGTATCGCGATGATGGACCGTACGTCACCGGATGTCATCAAGGAAGTGGAGAACATATTGGAACAGAAGCTGTCATCTCTGGTCAGCCAGGATTACACCATCGTCGGTGGTGTGGATTCTGTAGTCGAGGTCCTGAATACCGTCGACCGCGGAACCGAGAAACATATCATGGAAAACCTGGAAATCGAGGAGCCGGAGCTGGCCGACGAGATCCGGAAAAAGATGTTCGTCTTCGAGGATATCCTCATGCTGGACGACCGTTCGATTCAGCGTGTGCTGCGTGAGGTGGAGAACTCCGAGCTTGCCGTGGCTTTGAAAAATGCCAACGAGGAAGTACAGAACGTTATCTTCAACAACATGTCTTCCCGTCTGGCCGATATGATCCGGGAGGATATGGAATACATGGGTCCGGTGCGTTTGAAGGATGTTGAGGAGGCTCAGCAGAAGATCGTTAACGTCATCCGTAAGCTGGAGGATAGCGCTGAGATTGTCATTTCACGAGGCGGAGGTGACGAGATTATTGTCTAATATCGTAAAGTACCCTTTTGTAAATATGCAGGGAAAGGAAGCCCGGACCGTCTCGTATGAGCAGCCGGGCAACTTTACGCCCCTGGAGACCCCGAAAAAAGTCGTTGTCCGGGACGCGGCTGAGGTGGAAGAGGAACTGGAAAAGGGCTTCTCCATCGAGGAGATTTTTGATCTGGCGAGAACGTCAAACGTGGTCAAGGTCGGCGGAGATGAGGACGAGGAAGAGGACTCTTTTGAAGAAGGTTTGCCGGTCACCCATATCGACGCTGAGCTGGAAGAGATGAAAGCGAACGCGGAATCCGAGGCGGGTGAGATCATCGAGGCGGCGAGAGCCCAGGCGGATGAGATTATCGTGGATGCCAGACGACAGGCGGACGATGTTCGTGCCCAGGCACATGAAGAAGGATTTGAGGCCGGTCATGAAGACGGATTGCAGGCCGGTGCGGAGGAAATCGCTCAGGTTCGACAGCAGGTCGAAGAGGAGAGACAGACACTGCAAAGTGAGTATGAAGATATGGTGGCGATGCTGGAGCCGAAGTTCGTGCATGTGGTCAGTGAACTGGTGGAGAAGCTGACCGGCGTTGTCATGGAGGAGCAGCAGGAGCTGATTCTGCATCTGATCAAGGCGGGACTGGCCGATGTGCGTAAAAACGCGGAGCGCGTCGTCATCCGGGTAAGCTCGGAGGATGCTTTTACGGCGGAGGCGCACAAAAAGGAATTGCTTGAGTGCGTAAGTGACGGGGTCACCATCGATATTCAGTCTCAGGATGGCATGGAGAAAAATGAGTGCATCATCGAGACGGATAATCAGATGCTTGACGCAGGGATACATACACAGCTGGAAAATCTGCTGATGGCCCTAAAAATGTTGGTGTAACTGCAGAAAACAATGTCTGCCGCAACGCAGTGAGTGTAAATCAGGAGATGCTCTTTCGGAATTCGTTTTTGATTTTTTTGGGGGGATTCGGGATGTTGACAGCACCGTTTTCGGTCGCTAAATATGAGGCGCTACGTGATCATAGCTTCGTCAAGGCACTGGGGAAGGTGGCTAAGGTGGTGGGGCTGACCGTGGAGAGTATCGGGCCCGAGGCGAAGCTGAATGATTTGTGCCTGATCCACTCGGCGTCGAGACCGGAGCCGGTGAAAGCGGAGGTAGTCGGGTTTCGTGACGACCGGGTTTTGCTGATGCCCTACGACGATGTTGAGGGCGTGGGGCTGGGCAGCTTCGTGGAGAACACGGGTGCGCCCCTGATGGTAAAGGTTACCGATGACCTCCTGGGACAGTCGCTGGACGGCGTGGGGAATCCCATGTCCTTCGAGGGACTGCCGGATGATTCGCCGAAGTATTCGGTGGAGGCGGATCCGCCGGACCCGCTGGCAAGAGAGATTATCACGGATGCGTTGCCGCTGGGTGTGAAGGCGGTGGATGGTCTGATCACGGTGGGCAAGGGACAGCGAATCGGTATTTTCGCCGGATCCGGTGTCGGAAAAAGTACGTTGATGGGTATGTTCGCGAGAAACACGAAAGCGGATATCAACGTGATTGCCTTGATCGGAGAGCGCGGCCGTGAGGTGAGAGAGTTTATCGAGAGGGATCTGGGGCCGGAAGGTATGAAACGTTCGGTGGTGGTGATCGCCACGTCGGACCGGCCGGCATTGATTCGAAATAAAGCAGCGAAGACGGCTACGGCGATTGCGGAGTATTTCCGGGATCAGGGAAAAGATGTCCTGTTGATGATGGATAATCTGACCCGTTTTTCCATGGCACAGAGGGAAATCGGACTGGCATCCGGAGAACCTCCGGTGTCCCGCGGTTATCCGCCCAGTGTGTATTCGGAGATGCCGAAGCTTCTGGAACGGGCGGGCAATTCGGACAAAGGATCCATCACCGGGTTGTATGCCGTGCTGGTGGACGGTGACGATTTCAACGAGCCGATCGCCGATACGGCGCGAGGAATCCTGGATGGTCATATCGTTCTGTCCCGTGGAATGGCGCAGAAGAATCATTATCCGGCGATCGACGTCTTGGCCAGCATCTCCCGTGTTATGTCAGCGGTGGCGACGAAGGATCACAAGGCGGTGGCGGGAAAGATGAAGGAAGTCCTGGCCACATATCGTGACGCGGAGGATCTGATCAATATCGGAGCGTACCGTGCCGGGTCGAATAAAAATATTGATTACGCGATTGAAAAGATCGATGCCGTCAACAGCTTTTTGAAGCAGGGGACGGATGAGAAGTTTGATTTTGATGATATCGTGGCGAGGATGAAGGCAATTTTTCAGGAGCCGAATATAAATGGTGATGCAGAATAATTTACAAATCCCTGTGAGGTAGTCGGATGGCACGTTTTATTTTCCCGCTTCAAAATATCCTCAACATGAAGGCTAAGCTGGAGGATCAGGCGAAGAACGAGTTTGCCCAGGCGAATCTGCGGTTACGGGATGCGGAGGAGGAAGAGCAGAGACTCCGGGATCGTGAGCAGAATGCGGAGGAGCATCTGCGGCAGGCGTTGAATGAGTCGCTGGATGTATTGGAGATCAAAAAGCGTGAAGACGCGGTTGAGATCCTGAAGGTCTATGTGAAGGAACAACATCTGGTGGTGATCCGGTGTGCCCGTGAGGTGGAGATCGCCCGCGAGAAGCTGAATGAAGCGATGAAGGAAAGGAAAACGTTTGAGAAGCTGCGTGAACATGCCTTCGAAGATTTCGTGAAGGAGCAGAATCTCGCGGAACAGAAAGAAATCGACGAGCTGGTTAGTTATCGTCACGGAAGAGTGTAGAGGTGAAGTACAATGGCTAAAAAGGATAAAAAAAACCAGAATCCGGATGGTGAAAATCCCGAAGCAGCGGCAGAGGACAGTGCCGGATCGAAGGTTGTCACCATCATCATCGTTATGGTCATCGTGGCTATCTGGCTGGCGATATTCGGTGTTTTGATCAAGCTGGATGTAGGCGGTTTCGGAAGCGGGGTGCTCTATCCTGTGCTGAAGGATGTACCGATCCTGAACAAAATCCTGCCCGAGCCGGATCAGAGTGAGACGGACGATACGTATTATGATAACCTGGCAGACGCGAATGCCAGGATCAAGGAACTGGAGGCTCAGCTGGCTTCCACGTCCAGTTCGAATACGGCAAACAGCGACGAGATCGAAGACCTGAAGAGAGAAAACGCCCGGTTAAAAAAGTTTGAGGAAGCACAGAAGAGCTTTGCCGAACAGCGGTCGAGGTTCTATGAGGACGTCGTCTACAACGACAAGGCTCCCGATGTCGAGGAATATAAAAAATTCTATGAGATGATCGACCCGGATAATGCCGAGAGAATCTATGAAAAAGTGGCGAAACGGTTCCAGTATACACAGGAGATCAAAGATCAGGCCGATATGTATGCCAAGATGGAACCGGCGAAGGCCGCGGAGATTCTCACGACGTTATCGGCGGATCTGACGCTCGTGGCGAAAATTCTAGACAGTATGCCTACGAACAAGATGGCGCTGATCATGGATCAGATTGAAAAAGAGGTGGGAGCGCAGATCACCACCAAGATGACAGCGATGAAGGAGTGAGAAAGGGACTAAAGTTTTCAGGATATCTGCCGATATATAGTGTGGCTAGCTAAATCAATACGAAAGGAGGCAGGTATATGAAGACACAGGGAATCACCCTAATGAGTGCCCAAACAACCGAGGTCAAGATCAAGAAAAAGACCAACGCCAGTGATTCCACCTTCGACAACTTCATCGCGAACAGCGCATCCGGAGTCGGCAGACAGAATGCCAATCCGCAGACGAGCATAGCCGATGCCAAGTCGAGTATGGAATCCAAATCTACCAAGGTTCAAAAGTCTGAAAAATCTGAGGACGGATCCTCTTCCAACATAACCCAAAGCAAGGATGCTTCAAAAGAACAAGTTAATACGACACAGGATACGGGGAACGACCGACAGGTGAAAAACGATACTCCGAAGACCGACGGCTCCACGCAGAGCACCGAGGTTTCTGAGACCGCTGCTTCGCCGGTTGCCGAGGACGGCTCCATCGACATCGAAAAGGTGAACGAGGAGATTATGGCAATCCTTCAGGATATCCTGAATCTGTTGCCGCAGGATGTACAGGACATCTTCGACAACATCGGAATGCAGCCGGCAGATCTGATCACCGGACTGAAGACCGGAGAGATCGAAAGCTTTTCCATCACTACGGTTCAGGTATTCGTGATGGAAGTTCACGGAATCGAAGACCCCAGCGCATTCCTCACCAATGACGCACTCAATCAGGAAATGAACGACATCTTCGACCGGATGAAGACATTGGTTTCCGAGCTGATGAGAATCGGAGTCGAAGATCTGGAAAAAGCAGTTGATGACGGAACCTGGGAGACCTTCGCCAAAGACCTGATGCAGGCAGTACAGAAGTTTACGGAGGAGACTCCGGAGCTGATAACGGAGCAGACACCGGTACAGCCGCTGGTTCAGGAAGAGATTGTGATGACAACCAACGTGGAGGACGCGCCGGTTATCGAAAAACAGGATGACAGCAATCCGGATATGACCGTAGTCATCGAAAACAGGACATCGGATCAGGCAGGCAGCGGAACCGGACAGCAGACCGGTCAGGGAACAGGACTGGGAGCCGACGATCTGAGAGACGCAGCAGCAGATCTTGATGCGATGAGCCGACAGGCACAGACCACCAACGCACAGGCATTCGCGGAGTCACTGACGCAGGCCCTCGAGCCCGAGGCAACTCAGGTTCAGGATGTGCAGAGACAAATGACAGAGATGGTAGAGCAGGTGGTACGCCAGGTGAGAGTCCGGATGATGCCGGAATCCACCAACATGGAGATTCAGCTCCATCCGGCCAGTCTGGGAAGAGTAAATGTCCAGATCAACGCGGCAGGACAGGAAACGACGGCGAGACTGATCGTAGAGAATCAGGCAGCCAAGGAAGCACTGGAAAGCGGAATGATCCGTTTGCAGGAAGCGTTCGAGGAACGCGGAATCAAGGTTCAGGCGGTAGAGGTTACCGTAGGAAGCTTCGATCTGGGCCTGCAGCAGGACAACAACAACTTCGATCAGAACTCCGGAGAAGGAAACGGCAGAGGAAACCGGAACGGTTCCGGCAACAGCGCCGAAGGATCGGACAGCGTTGTATCCGACAATCAGACCGAAGCATCCAGACGGGATGTAAACAGTACCGTAGACTATACGGCGTAAGCCACCATTTTTATAAAAATGAAAAGGAGGGAAGAACATGGCAGTGAGCAGTTCCAATCTATCGACTTCACTGGATGAACTGACCTACAAGGATCTGAGTGACACGGTATCCAAGACCAGAGGAAGCTCGGATCTCGGAAAGCAGGAGTTCATGAAGCTGCTGACCACGCAGATGCAGTATCAGGATCCGCTGAATCCTCAGTCCGATCAGGACTTCATCGCACAGCTGGCGCAGTTCTCCTCACTGGAGCAGATGCAGAATCTGAACTCCACGTTCAACAACACATCCGCTTATACGCTGATCGATAAATACGTTGAGATCGAGCACAGCGAGGCCAACGGGGAATCGCAATCGGCGAAGGGTATCGTGGAAAGCGTAAAGATCAACAAAGACGGAGCACAGGTCGTGATCGACGGACAGAGCTTCAGCGTTGATGACATCTACAAAGTATCCACACCGACGGATGAACAGTGGGAGGAAAAGCTGAAAGCAGACGCGCAGGCGAAGGCAGCAGAGGAATCGCAATCGACGAAAAATACGAATGAAGCAACCACGACGAATTCGTCCGCTGGCACAGGGGATGAGGCCGGTAGCTGATTTCCCGACAGGGACAAGGAGGTGCCTATGAATATCGAGCAAATCCGCGATTCGTATCTTGGCACAAACCTTCCGAAGCAGAAAAACGGAAAAAGCCAGAACGAAGAGCCCAGGGATGCCGCCGGAAAAACCTTCGGCGAGTATCTGACCGACAGGAACGCGGTCGATGATGTGAGATTTTCCAAGCATGCGACGAAACGACTGGATTCACGGGAAATCGAAATGACGGACGACCAGAGAACCCGCCTGAACGAAGCGACAGGCAAGGCGAGGGACAAAGGACTGAGGGAATCGCTGGTGATGGTGGATGATTTGGCATTCATCGTCAACGTGAAAAATAACACCGTCGTTACCGCAGTCAATGACACGGAGAGATCCGTATTCACCAACATCGACGGAGCGATCATCGGATAATTTTTACAGACAACCGTACATGACACGCCGGCCCGATGGACTTTCGGGAGGAAAGTTCAAAGGAAGCGTGCTTAACCCCGAATGACAGAGGGGGAAAACACAAGGAGGAACCAAATTATGATGAGATCATTGTTTTCCGGTATTTCCGGATTGAAAGTACATCAGACAAGAATGGACGTTATCGGTAATAACATCTCCAACGTAAACACCGTAGGATTTCGTGCTTCCAGCGTAAACTTCACCGATGTGTTCTATCAGACAGCACAGGGAGCCAGCGGACCGAATGCCGAAACCGGCGCTCCGGGTACCAACGCTACCCAGATCGGTCTCGGTGCCAACGTGGCTTCCGTGGCAGTGGACCTGTCCGGAACCGGTGCTACCCAGAGAACCGACCGCGGTATGGACGTCATGATCAACGGAGATGCGTTCCTCATCGCCAAGCAGAACGGAAACACCTACTTCACCAAGTCCGGTGCCCTGGACGTGGATGCCAACGGTACCCTATACTGTACCACCAACGGTGCGGCTATCCTGGGATGGCGGGCTGTGGATGACGGAAAAGGAAACCGCGAGATCCGGAAGGATACGGCAACTACCCTGCAGCTGATGGGTGGTGAGAATGCCTACTCGGCACCGAATCCCACCACGGATATCACCATGAAAGGAAACCTTGACCAGAACGATGCTCAGCTGAACAACATTACGGCAACCGGGACGACGGTTTCGGAGACACAGATGACCGGTTTTCCGATCTCCGTCGGCTTCTATGACAAGCTCGGCGGTCTGAATACCGCGAAGTTCGTAGCGTTCAAATCCAGCCTGACATCCGATACCGAGTATAGTCTGAAGCTGGTGGATATCCTGGATTCGGACGGTGCTTCCCTCCTGAAGGTGCAGGATCCGACCACAGGAAACTGGGTAGCTACCACCGGAGAGGATCTCATGACGATCAACCTGAACGGGGCAGCGGTAACCTACACCGTATCGACAAGCGGAGAGATCACCACCACCTCGGCAGCATGGCCTCATATCAAGTTTTCCGGTGCTACCGGTGAGTTTGAGTATGTAGGAGGAGCGGACGCAGCGGGTAGTGCTACACAGGAGGCACAGAAATCGATCCAGCTGGGTCTGCAGAAGGGTACCAAACCGGTAGAGAGCCCGTACCTGCAGTCAACGGGAACCGGCCGTGCCACCACAGGAGCGATCGCACTCAACTTCTCCAGCCTGACCATGTACGCGCAGGACGGTGTCAGCAACGTGAAGCCGAACCGTGGTACAGAGGACGGCAAAGGAACCGGTAACGAGGCCGGTTCACTGAACGGTTTCTCAGTCCAGACCGACGGCAAGATCTTCGGTGTATACAGTAACGGTGATAAAAACCTTCTCGGTCAGATCGCGGTAGCGACCTTCGCAAACCCCTCCGGTCTGGAGGCAGCGGGTAACTCCCTGTTCTCGGCGACCAAGAACTCCGGTGACTTCGACGGTGTCGGGATCGATATCAGTGAGGTCGGCAAGTTCGGTGTCGGCGCTCTCGAGATGTCGGACGTGGATCTGGCCAACGAGTTCACGACCATGATCACGACACAGCGTGGTTTCCAGGCTAACTCGCGTGTCATCACCACCTCCGATTCCATGCTGGAGGAGCTGGTTAACCTGAAACGATAATTGAATAGCTGAAAATAGTAACAGGGCGTGATTCTCCGAATCACGCCCGTTTGCCATTTTTTCCGATTTTTTCGGATTTTTGCTTGAAATCTCTTGTCAATCGTGGTAGAATAGGATAGTTATCAGACCTATGCTCTCTTGTGCGGATTTAGGAGGTGCTTATGATAGACGTCACGCGTATGAACGGTACCGTCCTCAGTCTCAATGACGATTTGATCGAATCCGTGGAGGAGACACCGGATACCGTGATATCCCTCACGACCGGCAAGAAGGTTCTGGTGAAGGAAAGCAGACAGGAAATCAAAGAGCTCGTCGTGAAGGCGAGACGAGAGATTCATATTCCTTGAGACTTGTAAATCATAAAAAGGTGGTGCAGTAAAGTTGGATATAGCTACAGTCGGTGGTCTGGGCGGATGTGCAGCCGCCGTAGTATACGGTATCGTATCCGGTGATCAGGGATTTGCGGCGCTCGGAAACTTCTGGGACATGCCCTCTTTCCTCATCGTGGTTGTCGGTGCCTTGATGTGTATGTTGATCCAGTCCGACAACATCGGAGCATGGGTTGGCTCTCTCAAAACATTTTTGATCGGCATCAAGTCGCCGTCCTATGATATCGCCGAAATCATCGCCAAGGTGATCGAGCTGGCCAATGTGGCCCGTAAGGAAGGTCTCCTGCAGCTGGAGGAGGCAGCCGGTGATATCGATAATGAATTCATGAAAAAGGGAATCATGCTTATCGTCGACGGTACGGATCAGGAACTGGTTTCGTCGATCCTGGAGACGGAGATCGGCGCCATCAACGGGCGACATTCTGCTAAAGCCGGGTTCTGGGAGGCGTTCGCAGGAATGGGACCTGCCTGGGGAATGATCGGTACCCTGATCGGACTGATCAACATGTTGAAGCTCCTGGATGATCCGAGCTCCATCGGTCCGAACATGGCGGTCGCCCTGATCACGACCCTGTACGGATCGCTGATCGCGAACTGGCTGTGTATTCCGATCTCGGTTAAGCTCCGTGCGATCAACTCCAAAGAGATTATGATGATGAGCATCATCAGTGAAGGAATCCTCTCGATCCAGGCCGGTGAGAACCCGCGTGTCATCGAGGAGAAGTTAAAATCCTTCCTGTCACCCAGTGAACGCAAGGGCATTGGTGAAGAGGAAGGCGGAGGTGGTGAGGCTTAATGGCGAAAATCGAAGAAGACGAACCCGCCGACACCGGTGGTTGGATCAACACGTTCGCCGATCTGATGAACCTCCTTCTCTGCTTCTTCGTGCTTCTGTTCTCCATGTCGACGGTCGACGCGGAGAAATACGAGCAGGTAGTTAAGTCGATGAGCGAAAGTATCAATATTTTCGACGGCGGTGGCCAGTCCATGGGACAGGGGCCCTTCATCGACAGCGGTACCGACCAGGTCGTGGCGATATCGCAGTATTTCAACGAGTTTGAGAGTTCCGGCGATGATGCCGAAGCCACCGAGGATCAGAGCAATCAGCAGCCCGGTGAGTCCGCGTCCGAACAGGGCGAGAACAAAGACCAGGGTGGCCAAAAGAGCGATGACGGGCAGAACAAGTCCGACGACAGCCAGGCCAAGGACAACGCTGATCAGCAGGCTCAGGACCAGAATCAGGGTCAGCAACAGGATCAGAACCAGGGTCAGAATCAGGATCAGGATCAGGACAAAAACCAGGATCAGAATCAGGATGGCAAGACCCAGGATCAGGATCAGGGTGGCAAACAGGATGACAGCGAGACCGGTCAGCAGGGGCAGCAGACAGATCAGAATCCCCAGAGTCAGAACGACCAGAACAAGACCGGTGATAACATAGACAAGGCCACGGTTCAGGCTGTGGAGGAGCAACAGGCGGCAGAACAGAAAAAACGCAACGAGGAAGCCTATGAGGAAGTGATGAAGGCGGCGGAAGATCGAAACATCGAGGACGATATCTCGGTGCAGATGGACAAGAAAAACCAGTACGTCCAGATCACGATGAACGGAGCTCTTCTGTTTGATTCCGGACAGTCGTCGTTAAAACCGTCCGTCCGTCCGCTCCTTTCCAAGGTAGGAAACATCCTGAAGATGTATAAGGGAAACCGGATACAGATTCTGGGACACACCGATGCCGTTCCCATCAGCAGCGGAACATATCCTAACAACCTTTGGCTATCCATGGCGAGAGCGACCTCGGTTTTCGAATACATGACGGAAGTGAAGAAACTGGACCCTCACAATGTCGAAACCACGGGAAGGGGAGAGTATGACCCGATCGCCAGCAACGCTACGGCGGCCGGTCGCGCCAGAAACCGAAGAGTCGAGTTTCGTATTTACACCAACAAGTAACCGGAATAGGAGACAATACGATGAAGAAGAACATACTGACGGTAGTCATCATGGCATGTACGCTGATCAACCTGGTTTTGACAGCGGTTCTGGTGTTTACAGTGATGCCGGCGATGCAAAAAACCACCAACCTTATCGATAAGGTGGCCTCCGTCATCGATCTGGAGATCGATACCAAGGATGAATCCGAGGATTACACCATAGCGGATTTGGAGTCCTTCGCGATTGATTACGACGCGGTTCAGAACATCAATCTTCTCCCGGAAGAGGGGGATGACACGATGCACGTCTTCCGTATGAAGGGCCTGGTGGTTTCTTTCAACATGAAAGCGGAGGATTATGCCACCATCAGTGAGCAGGTCAAGGCGGATCCGACACATGTGAAGGATATTTCCATCAAAACGATCAGTTCCCATACCAAGTCGGACTTTGATCAGGTCAAGGTGGCTAGCGAAATCGTCAAAAAACTTCAGGAACTGTACAACACAAAATGTATCGTAGAGCTCATATTTACGGAGCCTTTCCTGGCATAAGGATGATTTTTCTAAAAAAAACCTTTATCTATTCGGATAAATGTGTTATGATATAATTTGATGTGGCCTTCCGGGGCCCGGACAGCGAATAATGGTAGTAGTGAGGTGAGGCGTTATGAGTGATGTGCTGTCGCAGAGCGAGATCGATAATCTCCTCTCTGCATTGAACAGCGGAGAATTTGATCCTAACGCCACCCAGGAAGAGGATGAGCGCCCGGTCAAAGACTATAACTTTGCCAGACCGAGCAAGTTTTCCAAAGAGCATCTGCGAACCCTGGTGTTCATCTATGAGCACTATGCCAGACTGCTGTCGACGACACTTCCGGTGTATCTCCGGAAAAATGTCCAGGTCGAGGTGATGCATTCCGAGGCCGCCACATATCAGGAGTTTTCCAACTCTCTGTCCAACCCGGTTCTTCTGGGCGTGGTGAATTTTTCACCACTGGAGGGGAATATCATCATGGAGATGGCCACGGGGCTGGGATATGCCATCGTGGATCGTATGCTGGGCGGAGACGGACAACCACTGGAAAAAACCAGAGATTTCACGGAGATTGAGCTTACGATCATCGAGAGGATCATGGTGGTCTGTGTCAATCTTCTGGTGGAGCCGTGGCAGACGGTAGCCCAGCTGGAACCGGTGCTGGATCGTATCGAGACGAACTCTCAGTTTGCACAGTTTGTTACACCGAATGAGATGACATCCATCATCACGATGAACATCCGGATCGGTTCCGCGGAGGGATTGATGAATATCTGTATCCCCTACGATGTGATCGAGCCGGTGATAGACAAGTTGAATACGAAGAACTGGTATTCAAGCAACGAAACCACGGAAATCGGAACCTACAAGGAAGTCATCGAGGAGTCTCTGCAGAAAGCAAGGATTCCGGTGCGGGCCATCATGGGGCGAAGCGCCATCTCGGTCAACGATTTCATGCATCTTCTTCCGGGCGATATCATCAAGATCGATACGCATCTGGAGGATGAGCTGGATGTCTATGTGGGAAATATCAAGAAATTCTCTGCTATACCGGGCGCATATAACGACTCGTATGCGGTGAAAATAAAATCAATCTATAGAGAGGAGTAGCGCGATGGACGGTATGCTTTCGCAGGAAGAGATTAACGCTCTTCTGGGTAGCATGGAAGAAGGCGGCGGCGATGACGCAGGTGCCGAAGAAGTTGCCACAGCTGCTCCCGGTGATGGAGCGGCAGGCGCGGATTCACTGAGCGCCGATGAGGCGGATGCGCTTGGCGAAATCGCCAACATCAGTATGGGTACGGCGGCTACCACGTTGTCGATCCTGGTAAATAACCGTGTGGATATCACGACCCCTCAGGTAACGACGATATCCATCGATGATCTTTCAAGAGATCAACCGACACCCTGTGTGTTTATTCATATATCATATGTCAAGGGACTGGAAGGAAAGAACATCCTGATCCTGAAAGAGGATGACGTCAAGGTAATCACCGATCTGATGATGGGTGGTGACGGAACCAGCACGGATCAGGAACTGTCAGAGCTTCATCTGAGCGCCATCTGTGAGGCGATGAACCAGATGATGGGTTCGGCAGCAACCTCCATGTCTTCCATGATCAATGATACGGTGGATATCTCACCACCGACAGCAACCCGTGTGGATCTCGCCGAGAACATCAAAGGTGAGCTGGAGGGGTTGGTTGAAAGTCAATTCGTACAGGTGGCATTCCATATGGAGATCGGTGATTTGGTAGACAGCCAGATCATGCAGTTGTATCCTGTGGATTTTGCCAGAAGGGTGTATCGGCAATTCGCCGGTATTTCGGACGAACCGGAGCCTGCTCCGGCACCGGCCGCTCCGGAACCAGCACCTGCCCCGGCACCTGCTGCGGCAGCTCCGGCACCGGAACCTGTACCGCAGGCGGCACCTGCAGCCCAGGCGCCACCTCCACCGATGATGCAACAGCCACAGATGGCACCACCGCCGATGTATGGATATCCGCCGCAGGATTACAACATCGCACCGGCGCAGTTCCAGAGTTTTATGGCACCCCCGGATCTATCCGGTATCGCACCGGAGAACATCGATCTCATCATGGATGTTCCGCTGGAGGTAACCGTTGAGCTCGGAAGAACCAGTAAATCGATCAAGGAAATCCTGGATTTTTCACCGGGAACCATCATCGAGCTGGACAAGCTGGCAGGAGAGCCGATCGATGTGCTGGTCAACGGGAAGTTTGTTGCAAAAGGTGAGGTTGTCGTGATCGAAGAGAGCTTCGGTATACGAGTGACCGAGATTATCAAAGAATCTTGATAAAAGGAGAGTAAAGAATGGCTAAGAGTGTTTTGATTTGCGATGATGCGGCATTTATGAGAGTCATGATCAAGGATATCCTGACCAAAAACGGCTACGAGGTCGCAGGCGAAGCAGAGAACGGAGCAAAAGCGGTTGAGAAGTACAACGAGACCAATCCGGATCTGGTTATGATGGACATCACCATGCCGGAGATGGATGGAATCCAGGCGCTGAAGAAAATCAAAGAAGGCGATGCCAATGCTTGTGTTATCATGTGTTCCGCAATGGGTCAGCAGGCAATGGTTATCGAGTCGATTCAGTCCGGCGCGAAAGACTTTATCGTAAAGCCGTTCCAGGCAGATCGTGTACTGGAGGCTGTCAAGAAAGCGATTGGTTGATTTATGTTGTCCAATATCTTACAGTTGGTCGCGATCCTTATCGTTTTTGTGTTGGTTTTGATAGCGACCTACTTTACGACCAGATGGATCGGAAAGAACGGTGCCATCCAGTCACATTCTCCGAACATCCATGTGAAGGAGACGTTTAAGATTGCACCGAACAAGTATGTTCAGATTATAGAGCTTGGAAACAAGTTCTATGCCATCGGTGTCTCAAAGGACAACATATCATTTTTGACCGCTCTCTCTGAGGAGCAGCTGGATCTGACACCGGTGACCCAGGAGCAGAGTCAGAAATCCTTCAAGGATCTTTTTGACAGAGCTCGGAAAAAAAAATAGGAACTGTTTCCTGTGTAGGGTAAAAAGAGGTTAGTTGTATGTTTAGAAGAAAGGGTGTAAAAGCTGTAGTTCGCTTATGCTCTCTTCTGATCATCATGCTTGTGCTGACCTTTTTTTGTGGTACCACGGCATACGCTGCACCACCGGTAAAATCCGATGCGGATCAGGATCACATCGAGGGAAACGGTACCGTCGGAGAAGTACAGGATCCGGACTCACCGGATGATTTTCAGTTTACCATATCGTCGAATGCAGGAAGTACCGGGCTGTCAGCACCGCTTAGGATTCTTCTTGTTCTGACGGTTATTTCGATAGCACCGTTTATTCTGTTGATGATGACGTCGTTCACCAGGATAATTGTGGTGCTTCATTTTGTTCGTACCGCTTTGGGAACACAGACATCGCCACCGAACCAGGTTCTGATCGGATTGGCGTTGTTTTTGACTTTATTTATCATGTCGCCGGTGATGGCGCAGATCAACACGGATGCGATACAACCGTTCGATGCCGGTGAGATCACGCAGGAGGAGGCACTGACCCGCGGCCTGGCACCGATCCGGCAGTTCATGTTTGAACAGACCAACCAGAAGGACATCCACTTATTTTTGGAAATACAGGAAAAGGAAAATGATGTTTCTGTAGAGAACATCGATGAGATTCCGACGACGGTCCTGATACCGGCTTTCATCATATCGGAACTTCGGTCCGCCTTTATCATGGGCTTCCTTCTTTACCTGCCATTCATTGTCATAGACATGGTAGTATCGTCAACACTCATGTCGATGGGTATGATGATGCTACCGCCAACAACCATATCAATGCCATTTAAGTTGCTGTTGTTTATTCTTGCCGACGGGTGGGATCTTCTCATCGGTCAGGTGGTCAAGACATTTTACAGCTGATGATAGGGGAATTCATTTATGATTACAGATGCTGATATACTTGATATCGCCCGCGAGATGATCTTCACCGTCCTTCGCTGCGCCATGCCGCTTTTGCTGGTATCCCTCATCGTCGGACTGGTGATCAGTATATTTCAGACCATCACTTCCATTCAGGAACAGACGCTTACTTTTGTTCCGAAGCTGCTGGCTATTTTTGTAGCGCTTCTTCTTCTGGGAGGATGGATTATGGGAAGCTGTGTGGAGTTTTTGGAAAACATGTGCAATTCCTTTGCGAATTATGTTTAGAGGGCAGTAAACAGATATGGATTTCACGGTAGAAAACCTTGAATACTATATACTTGTTGTTATCCGTATCGCCGGATTTGTCGGTACGGCTCCGCTGTTCAGTATGAACGCGGTTTCGATTCCCATGAAGGTGGGAATCAGTATTATGCTGTCGGCGGTTATTATTCCGATGACGCCGGTGGTTCCTCTGGATTATGCCGGAGTAGTCGGGTATTCTGTTCTGGTTGTCAAGGAAGTTGCTGTCGGGATGATCCTTGGGTTCATGTGTTTGGCTTGTACTTATATCATGAACTTTGCCGGGCAGCTGATGGATATCGATATGGGATTGTCCATGGCTTCCACCTTTGACCCGATCAACCATGCGCAGGTAACGGTAACAGGGTTGATTTATAACACCTTGTTTTTGTTGACCATGGTGGCGACGAACATGCATTATTTTATCATCCGCGCCATCCTGGATACCTTTAAATATTTCAATGTCGGACAGGAAGTTTTTCCGAGAAATATGGTCGAAGTAGGAGTTGATTTTATCGCCAATTTTTTCCTGATCGCTTTTCGGATCATGCTTCCGATGTTCTGCGGAATGTTCCTGATCAATATCGTATTGGGAATTCTGGCACGTATCGCTCCGCAGATGAATATGTTTGTAGTCGGTATGCAGATCAAACTGATCGTTGGATTATTAATCCTGATATTGTTGGTTCAGACACTGCCGACGATCTCGGATTTTGTATTTACCGAGATGAAAGATGTGGCCTCCCAGGTAATCCGGGGACTGTCACCATAGTTATTTTTACGGAGATCGGATATGATTGTTATGATTGATAAATATCAGCCGGAACCAGCCGGGCGATTTCTTCTCGCCTACGATCTCCAGCGCTTTGCCAAAGACGATGGCGGGGAGAAAACGGAAGAAGCAACCCCGAAGAAATTGCAGGACGCGCGAGGAGAAGGTCAGGCACCCAGGTCCCAGGATCTGAATACGGCAGCGATGCTTCTTGTGTTGATTCTGGGGGTAAAAATATTCGGTGGATTTATCTATGATCGGATCTATGAAGCGTATTTTTATTATATGTCAAACATGTCCGATTACGCGACCAATGAGTTCAATCTCAGCCGGTCGGAAAACCTGTTTTCGTTTGGGTTGAAGCAAGTGATGTTTACCATCCTTCCCATCGCCCTGATCGGTGTTCTGGTGGCATTTGTTGTAGGTGTCAAGCAGGTAAAATGGAAGGTTACTTCAAAACCTCTGAAACCGAAGTTCAGTAAACTGAATCCGATCAAAGGATTTAAAAAAATAATTTCGAAAGACAAGCTTGTTGAACTGATCAAAGCCATTGTCAAGCTACTGGTTCTTTTCTGGGTGGTATATTCCTATATCGAGGATCAGTGGGGGATGATCACCAACATTTATCAGTTGGATGTAGTAGCAGCCGTACATCTTATCATCGAGACGGTTTTGGATATCGCACTTCGTGTTGCGATCGTATTTCTTGGCATCGCGTTTGCCGATTGGTATTACCAGAAACGAAAGTTTAAAAAAGATATGCGAATGACCAAACAGGAGGTCAAGGACGAGTACAAAAACTCCGAAGGAAATCCGGAGATCAAAGGAGCCATCCGAAGAAAGATGCAGGAGGCCTCCCGTCGTCGAATGATGCAGCAGCTTCCGGAGGCGGATGTGGTCATCACGAACCCGACCCACCTGGCGGTCGCACTGAAATATGACAAAGACACAGCCGAAGCGCCGATCGTCATCGCCAAGGGAGCGGACTTCCTGGCGGAGAAGATCAAAGACATCGCCCGGGAAAACCACATCGAGATTGTTGAAAACAAACCGGTGGCCCGGATGCTCTATCACAACGTCAACATAGGGGAGGAAATACCTCCTGAACTATATCAGATGGTCGCAGAGATCCTTGCTTATGTATACAGCATGGATCAAGCAGGCTAAACAACATTTCATCGGTCTGACAGCCGTCATGGATTGTTGCACATTGCACATGGACAGTGAAGGTGTTCATCCGGGAGCGGCGCTTGCAAACATTTTGAGAGCGCTTTGGAAACTCGAAGAGTTTCCTCAGGCACGAGTCAAAATGTTTGTCAAGCATCAGCGCTCCCGGCAGGAAGTGTGATTTTGCTCCCGGCAGGGAGAGAGAGAAGGAGGTGAACCGGAATGCAAAAATCAGACATCGCGCTCGGCGCGTTCGTGCTCGTGCCGATTCTGTTTTTGATCATCCCGGTGCCCCTGTTCCTTCTCGATTTGATGTTCGCTTTGAACATATCGATCGCCATGATCATCCTGTTCAACGCGCTGTTTTCGAAGGAAGCACTGGACATGTCCTCCTTCCCGACCCTGTTACTTTTGACAACCCTGTTCCGGCTGGCTTTGAACGTCAGCTCGACTCGAAATATCCTTCTGACCGGTGAAGCCGGAAACGTGGTTTCCACGTTCGGAAACTTCGTCGGAGGAGGAAACCTGATCGTCGGAGCCATCGTATTCTTCGTCTTGCTGATCATGCAGCTGATGGTTATCAACAAAGGTTCCGAGCGTGTATCCGAGGTTACGGCGAGATTTACACTGGACGCCATGCCCGGTAAACAGATGGCCATCGATGCCGATCTGAACACCGGAGCCATCACGGACGAAGAAGCGAAGGAAAGACGAGATAAGATTCAACAGGAATCGGCCTTCTTCGGAGCCATGGACGGTGCTACAAAGTACGTAAAGGGAGATGCCACAGCCGGACTCATCATCACGGTGATCAACTTTGCCGGAGGAATCGCCCTGGGAGTTATGATGAATGGCCTTGATTTTGCCGGGGCGATTCAAAAATACTCCATCCTCACCATTGGTGACGGTCTGACTTCTCAGATTCCGTCGCTGATGATATCACTGGCGACCGGTATTTTGGTTACCAAGGGATCCAAGGATGCCGACGTGGGAAATGTCCTACAGAAGCAGTTGTTCTCGATTCCGAAGGTACTGTTGATCGTGGGGGCGGCCCTGATCGGGCTGGGTGTATTTACCCCGTTGAATATTGTTATTTTTGTCGGGTACGGTGTGATTTTTATCGTTGTATCCCGGATGATAGCCGGAACTTTGGAGGAAGCGCAAATCGAGGAGGCCGTCGCCGAGGAAGAGGAATCCGCCGAGGAGATACGAAGGCCGGAGAATGTCAATTCTCTTCTCCAAGTCGATGCGATCGAGCTGGAGTTCGGGTATGGTATTATCCCCTTGGCGGATGTCAATCAGGGTGGCGATCTGCTGGATCGAGTTGTTATGATCCGACGACAGATAGCGTTGGAGTTGGGTTGTGTTGTGCCTATGATCCGACTGCGTGATAACATACAGCTCAACCCGAACCAGTATCTGATCAAGATCAAGGGCGTTCCGGTCAGTGAGGGAGAGATCCTTTTTGATCATTATATGGCGATGAATCCCGGCTATGTGGAGGAGGAGATATCCGGTATCCCCACCTTTGAGCCGTCCTATCATCTGCCGGCCATCTGGATCACGGAGAGTCAGCGTGAGCGTGCCGAGTCTCTCGGCTACACGGTAGTGGATCCGCCGTCAATCATCGCCACGCACCTGACAGAGGTGATCCGGTCGCACCTGGCTGAGCTTCTCACCAGACAGGATGTACAGAACCTGATCGAAAATGTTCAGGAAGCCAATACCACGTTGATATCCGAATTGGTTCCGAAGCTTTTGAACGTAGGTGAGATACAGAAGGTACTCCAGAACCTTTTGGCAGAAGGGATTTCCATCCGTGATCTGGTGACTATTTTTGAAACACTGGCCGACTATGCGACAACGACGCATGACACGGATGTTTTGACAGAGTATGTGAGACAGAGTCTGAAACGGGCGATCTCCAACCAGTATTTCTTCAGCAATGAACCCACCAGTGTGGTGACGCTGGATCCGAAGGTGGAGCAGGAGATCATGGGTGCTGTGAAACAGACGGAACAGGGGTCGTATCTGGCTCTGGATCCGGCTTATACCCAGGACCTGATGGAATCCATACGAACGGAAATCCAGAAGCTGGAAGAGCTGGGCAGAACACCGATCCTGATCACTTCACCGATCGTCCGTATGTATGTAAAAAAATTAACGGAGGAACAATTCCGAAACCTCCATGTATTATCATATAACGAGATTGACTCCGAAGTGGAGCTGCAATCAGTAGGGATGGTGACCGTTGAATGATTATTAAAAAATACATAGCAAAAACGGAAAAAGACGCCATCGAGAAGGCGAAAGAAGAATTGGGCAGCAATGCTATCGTGATGAATGTGAAAAAGGTTCATCCGCGTGGCGTGATGCGTATTTTTCTGCGCGCAAAAGTGGAAGTGACGGCAGCTCTGGATGAGAATACGACCTACAGTGAGGAAAAGCCTGCGAAGGAAGTTACACCGACGGTACGTCCGAGGGAGAACGGACACGGAAATCAGTTTGATGTTTCGATTCCGCCTTTGGAGGGTCTGCCTCCTCTGGAAAAATCCTCCGGAAAATCACAGGGAAAAACAACCCAGATTTCCTCAACGCCTGCTTCGGAAAAACAGACCAACGAGGAACGGTTGACACAGCTTTTTACTTTGTTGGAAAAACAGATGGAAGAGAAGTCTGTTTCGTCGGCACCTTCCGCGGAACCGGCCCG
This sequence comes from Eubacterium sp., assembly GCA_017540125.1. Taxonomy (GTDB): domain Bacteria; phylum Bacillota; class Clostridia; order Lachnospirales; family Lachnospiraceae; genus Eubacterium_F. Next base: position 33,813 of record JAFYBS010000009.1, on the reverse strand, counting down.
ACAGGCGACAAGGGTGGAAGCTCCAAAGCCGGTGAAAGAGGAGAAGCCGCCGGCAGAAAAACCGAAGCCGGAGAAAGCACCGGAGAAACCGCAGACGGATTCCGAAGCGGAAAAACAAACGGGAAATAAAGACGACAAAAGTCAGATGTATCGCGATCTGGTATACAAACAATTGGTTCAAAATGAGGTGGATCCTGCCATCGCCGACCGGATCCTGGATGAAGCGAAACGATCGCTTCCGAAGGATGCCGCAGTGGATCAGATTCTCGGCAGTGTTTATCAGAGAATTATTCTGATGATCGGGCAGGCCTATACCATTAATTTTAAGCCGCACGAGCCGACCAAGTTTGTCTTTTTCCTGGGCTCCACCGGGGTCGGAAAAACAACGACGATCGCAAAGATCGCTTCGAAACTGAAACTGGAACAAAACTGTAAACTGGCTCTGGTAACGGCAGATACGTATCGTGTAGCAGCTGTGGAACAGCTTCGCGTTTATGCGGATATCCTGGATGTTCCTCTGCATGTGGTTTATAATCCGGATGAACTGAAAGAAATGCTGGATGATCTGCAACAGTATGATGTTGTTCTGGTGGATACGGCAGGATGTTCTCACAAAAACCACGATCAGATCAATGATGTAAAGGTATTGCTTGAGCAGGTACCGATTGCGAAACGACTGGTTTATCTTTGCCTGAGTGTCGGGACCAAATACAAGGATCTTCTGGATATCGCAAAAGTATATTCGGATATCACGGATTACAGTATCGTGTTTACCAAGCTGGACGAAACCTCATCGGCCGGCGTGATGCTGAACATGAAGATGAGTACCAAATGCCCGCTTTCCTATGTGACCAACGGGCAGAACGTACCGGATGACATCGAACGGATCAACGCCCAGGTAGTAGCCAAGCAGGTATTGTCATAAGTTTAGAAAAATAAGTAGTATTATTAAAACGAAAGGAGGTGCGCGGATGGATCAGGCGGAACGCTTGCGCAACATCATCAAACGGCAGCAGTACCAGCCGGATCTGCCGCCGACCATGTCACGAGTGATCACGGTCACCTCCGGAAAGGGAGGCGTCGGAAAGACCAGCGTTTCGGTCAATCTCGCCATCTCCCTGAGTCGTTTGGGAAAAAAGGTTGTGATCCTGGATGCCGATTTCGGGTTGGCTAACATCGAGATCATGTTGGGAATTCGTCCGCAGTTTAACCTCGCGGATCTGATGTTCCGCGAGAAAAATATGCGTGAGATCATCACCTACGGACCGGAGAATATCGGTTTTATCTCCGGTGGTTCCGGCATCAACGAAATGGCTAATCTCAACAAAACCCAGATTGTGGATTTGATCCAGAAGATGGCGGAGTTGGATCAGCTGGCAGACATTGTCATTGTCGATACGGGGGCCGGTATCGGAAATTCGGTTTTGGAATTTGTAGCGGCCAGTGAAGAGGTGCTTCTGGTAGCTACGCCGGAACCTACTTCCATCACCGATGCCTATGCCCTGTTGAAATCTTTGAACAGAAACTCTTCTTATCACAAGGCAACTACGGTGGTTAAGCTGATCGCCAACCAGGTCAGGGGAAACAACGACGCCAATGAGCTTCATGAAAAACTGGGAATTGTGGTCAGCAAGTTTCTGAATATCGACATCGATTATCTCGGGGCGATCCCCTACGATGATAACATGTCGAAAGCAATCCTTCGTCAGGAGCCGGTCGTTTTATTGGCACCGAATTCATCGGCGTCAAGATCCCTGATGGAGATTGCGGCAAAGCTGGGAGATGCATCACTTCCTGCAGAAGAGCAGGGGTGGGGGATCATGAGGTTGTTCTCCAGTGTGATCCGAATGAAATTCGGAAAGAATCGGGGATAAAAAACGCTTCGCGTTTTTGCCGTTTTTTGGATTCGAAGAATCCGAAAACTACTTGAAAAGATTTAGAATGGAGAGTGTGAATGGACCAGGTTTTCAGCATCGGAGATAAGATTGAGCTCACGCCGGTGAGGTCTGCTTTTTCCTATGATAAGTCTGAAAAAAAATATGTCAGTCAGCTCCTGGATTTCGGTAGCATTCGCATGATAAAAATAGCCGCACCGGTTCAGGACGGCCGTCTTGTACCGCTTCGTGTGGATGAGGATATCAACCTGTGTTTTTTTACCAAAAGCGGGTTGCATCAGTGCAGAGGACGGATTAAAGACCGTTCTGTCGATAATAAGCTGGCAACACTGGAGGTGTTGCTGGTATCTGAGCCGGTGAAGTTTCAGAGAAGGAAGTTCTTTCGTCTTGACTGTTCCTTTGAGATCCAGTATCGCCGGCTGTCAGCGGAGGAATTGAAGCTTCGGCGCCGGCTGGAGGAAAAGGCTCTTCTGAAGGAGCAGGAGATTGCCGAATGTGAGAAGGCGCTTTCGGAACTGCCGGAGAACTGGCATAAAGCAACAATTACCAACCTCAGCGGAGGCGGTGTTCGGTTTCATCTGAACGAGCCGCTGGATGTGGGAGAGCCGATCGAGGTGGTAGTTCCGTTATCTATGCAACGAGGGGTGGAATCGTTCAGGGCTTTTTCCCACGTGGTGGAATGTACCGGAGAAAGCCGGAACTCGAAGGACGCTCGCTGTGAATTCGAATCGATCACCAACCGGGAGCAGGAAATGATCGTAAAATACGTATTTGAAGAGCAGCGAAGGAGAATGTCTGGAGGCGAAAGATGAAAAAAGTATTAGTTATAGATGACTCTGCACTCATGAGAAGGGTTATCTCTGATATAATAAACCAGGATGACAATCTGACTGTTGCCGGAACAGCCAACAACGGCGAAGCTGCCCTGGATCAGTTGATCCACGGAGCGGAGTTTGATATTCTCCTGATTGACATCAAGATGCCGAAGATGGACGGTGTCCGTCTCCTTCGTGAGATGAACCGCAGCCGGATTCGCGTCCCCTCTCTGATCGTCAGTTCCATCGCGAGTGAGAGCGGAAGCGAGACCATCGAAGCATTGGAACTCGGTGCTTTGGATTTTGTCAAAAAGCCGATCAGTTCCATCGGAGAAAACTTTGCCGATTTTCGTGTTGAGCTTCTGAAAAAGGTTTATGTTGCCACGGGACTTGACAGTCGTTCTTCAGACTTCGGAGGTTTGGGGCATCCCCGCTCCGACGAGGCGAGAAGGCCGTCTACCGGGACGAGGCCGGCAGGCCCGCGCAAGCTCCACACGGCACAGAAGGGAACGAAGTTGGTTGTGATCGCGTCTTCCACGGGAGGACCGAAAGCGTTGCAGTCGGTGGTGCCGTTTTTCCCGGCGAACTTTCCTTACCCGGTCGTTATCGTTCAGCATATGCCGGCCGGATTTACCAACTCCCTGGCACAGCGTCTGGATGAGATGAGCCAGATCCACGTCAAGGAGGCTTCCGACGGTGAGACTTTGAAGCCGGGTACCGTGTATATCGCCATGGGCGGTAAGCAGTGCGAACTGATCCACAAGCCCAACGGGTCTTACTGTTTCTCGGAGAATGATAAACCGCCGAGAGGAGGGTTGCGGCCCTGTGCGGATATTTTTTTCGAATCCCTTGTGGATACGGCATTCGAAGAGATTATCTGTGGCGTGTTGACGGGAATGGGAAGTGACGGCAGCAAAGGGATTTCTTTGATCCGTGAGTCACATCAGGTTAAGTGCGTGGCTCAGAACAAAGATACATGCGTGGTATATGGGATGCCGCGCGCAGTCGTAGATTCCGGAATGGCGGATGATGTAGTTCCGCTGGAGGATGTCACCGGCATGCTGATGAGAAGAGCAGGAGCATAGTCGGACAAGTTTTTGCAGCAGAAGAAAAAAAGCAGGTGATCCTGCAGAAAAGAGGTAGATATGGATACGAGTCAATATCTGGATTTGTTCATCGATGAAACCAAAGAGCACCTTCAGAGCCTGAACGAACACGTACTTGCTCTTGAGAAGGAGCCGGATGACATGGATACGGTCAACGAGATCTTCCGTGCGGCTCATACGCTCAAGGGTATGGCAGGCACCATGGGATTTGCCCGTATGCAGCGGCTGACTCATGACCTGGAGAATGTCTTTTCCGAGATCCGGAACGGAAACATGAAAGCCAGTGCGAAACTGGTGGATATCCTGTTCCGCGGACTGGATGCTCTGGAGGGATATTTGTCGGTAATCTCTTCCGAGGGAAATGAAGGAACCGAAGACAACGAAGACATTATCAATGATCTGAACGCCATCTTGAATGATGAGGGGAACGGCGGCGGAGGCGGAGAGAAAGCACCTGCTCCGGCAAAAGAAGAACCTAAGGCAGCCCCCGCTCCGGCGGCGGAAGCAGAGGAAGAAAAACCCGCAGCCTCGGCATCGGATCCCGAGAAAGAGCATTTCCGGAAGATTCGTGTCAATGAATCCGAAATTGGAGCCATGCAGACGGCCAGACAGGAAGGAAAAAATGTTTACGGCATCACCGTGTTCCTTCAGGACAGCTGTGTTCTGAAGTCGGCACGTGCGTTTTTGGTGTTCAAATCGGTTGACGAGAAGGGGGAACTGGTAAAATCCGTTCCTTCGACAGAGCAGATCGAAGATGAAGAGTTTGAGTTTGATTTCAGCTGGATCCTCGTGACCGGAGAGTCAAAGGACGAAATCAAGACCATGATTTTAAATGTATCGGAGGTGGATTCTGTGTATATTGATGACTTCCCGATTCCCGACAAGCCAACAGAGAATGAAGATGGTGAACCGATCAATGACGCAGCGGTCGGAACGAGTTCCGGAGATGCTTCCGCAGCGCCGGAGGCACCGGCTTCCGCAGCACCGGCACCGGGGGCAGCAGCACCGGCAGCCATCCGACCGGCCGATGATCATCACGATGATAAGAAGAAGCCTTCAGGAGGCGGCGGAAGCAAAGCCAAAGTGGGAAGCCGTTCCGTGCGTGTCGATATCGACAAGCTGGATGAGCTGATGAACCTCGTCAGCGAGCTGATCATCGCCAAGAACGGACTGGTTGCGGCCAGCAACAACGGAGAAGCCGTTGTCGGTGACAATCAGGCATTCAATGACCAGATCGAGTATCTGGAGAGAATCACGACGAACCTTCATGAATCGGTTATGAAGGTCCGCATGGTGCCCATCGAGAGCGTGGTTAACAGGTTCCCGCGTATGATCCGTGACCTGAGCCGGAAGCTCGGCAAGAAGATGGAGCTGTATATGACCGGTGAAGAGACCGAGTTGGATCGTACGGTTATCGACGAGATCGGAGATCCGTTGATGCACTTGTTACGGAACTCTGCCGATCATGGTCTGGAGAGTAACGAGGAGCGTGTCAAACTCGGCAAGGACGAAGTCGGTTCGATCTTCCTCGATGCTTATCAGGATGGAAACAACGTCGTCATCGAGGTTCGTGATGACGGTGGCGGTATCAATATTGATAAGGTTCGGAACAAAGCTCTTGAGAAGGGTACGATTACGGAGAAGCAGGCAGAGACCATGTCGGATAAGGATTATATCGACCTGCTGTTCCAGCCCAGTTTTTCCACAGCCGACAAGATTACGGATGTATCCGGTCGAGGCGTCGGTCTGGATGTGGTTCGCACCAAGATCGAGGCTCTGGGTGGAAGTATCAGCGCGAAGTCCGTGGCCGGTGAGGGAAGTACCTTCTCTATCCAGCTGCCGTTGACACTGGCTATCATCCAGGCATTGATGGTTGAAGTAATGAATGAAAAATATGCGATTCCGCTCAGCAATATTCAGGGAATCGAGGATGTTCCGAAGAACGAGATTCGCTTCGTACAGAACAAGGAAGTAATCAATCTTCGTGGAAGTGTTATTCCGATCATCCGCTCGCATGAGATTTTGGATCTCGAGGAACTGGAGGTTCAGCCGGAGAACTACGTAGTAGTTATCATGCAGAAGGGAGATCAGCGTGTCGGTATGATCGTCGACAATCTGATCGGTCAGCAGGAGACGGTCATCAAGTCTCTCGGAAGACATATCACAAACGAGAAGCTGTTCAGTGGTGCGACAATCCTCGGAGATGGTGAGGTAGCACTTATCTTTGATACCAACACGTTGATTTAAGGAGGTGCTATAGAATGGAAGATAAGATCGATGTATTGAATCCGGCGGAAAAAATCATCCAGTTTATCGTTGTAAAACTCGGCGGTGAGCTGTATGGAATTGATATCGCCTTTGTTGACAATATCGTTCGTATGCAACAGATTACCCGCGTGGCCAAGTCGCAGGAATACTATGTAGGTGTGATCAATCTTCGTGGTGAAGTGGTTCCGATCATGAGCCTTCGCCGTCGTTTTGATCTGGAGGAAATCGATTATACCCATGCGACAAGGATCATCATCGTCCGTATGGAGGATCAGTCCCGTGTCGGATTTATCGTGGATGAGGTTCGCGAGGTAGTAGATATCGAGGAGAGCACGATTGAGGTTCCCAACTTCAAGTTGGATGAGAAAAAGGCTGCTTATCTGGCCGGTATCGGTAAAAAGGAAGAGAGTCTGATCTCGTTACTTGATATCCAGGCAGTGGTTGAGGAAAAGAAGAAAGCGTGATCGTGAATTATGAGTGAAACGATTCGGGTTGGAATGGCAGATTATAAAATCTGCCGTTCCCCTCAGAAGATATCAACCCTTGGACTGGGATCCTGTCTGGGGGTTGTGCTGTATGATGAGAGCTCCGGTATATGCGGAATGGCACATGTGATGCTTCCCGACAGTACACGTATCCCTTCCCAGCAAAAAAATCGCTTCAAGTTTATGGATACGTGTCTGCAGGATATGTATGAGGAACTGACGATCAAAAACAAAGTTCCCGCGTCGAAGCTCAAGGCCAAAATAGCAGGCGGAGCAAAAATGTTTGCTCATCGCTCCAGCAATTCCATGTTGAATGTGGGAGCGCAGAATGTGGAAAAAGCAAAAGAAATGCTTTCCGGATGGAGAATTCCGATCAGGGCGGAGGATACCGGCGACCGGTATGGCCGTACCATCACGTTTGATCCAAGTAAATCGGAACTTCATATCAAAACCGTCGGAGTAGGGGAGTCGATCATCTGAGTGAAACTCCGCCGGTGATTTGGATGGAGGAATCTATGAAATATCGTTTTATCCCGGCTTTTGTGATGCTCCTTGCCGGGTTGATAACCTGCATTTTGGCATTGGTGCAGAAATGGCCGGTGATGACCAGTTTAGTGGCGTTGGTCATTGTGCTGGTCGTTTTCTATATCATCGGACAGATTGCCGGTCAGGTGGTTGGCCACGTTCAGGCAGAGCGAAAAGCAATGGATGAACTGGAGAAGAAAAAGCGGGAAGAGGAAGAAGCCAGACGGAAGGAAGAAGAGGAAGAGCGCGAGAGACTCGAGAGGGAAGAAAGAATCCGCGAGGAGTCTGAAAAGAGGCGGAAGATCGCGGAAGAGCGATATGAGAAGACGCATGCGCCGGCAGACGATTACAGTGATGAGTTTGACGAGGACGCCTTTGATGAAGATGGCAATTATATCGGCGGATAAAGCGTAGGTGAGACAGGGTAAAGAATCGGTCTGAAGGAGTAGTTAATCTATGAAGGAAGCGGAAAGACAGAAGATCTGGGACAGGTATATGAGAACCAAGGAACCGGAGCTTCGTGACCAGTTGATCATGGAATATATCAACGTTGTCAATCTGGTTGCCGGGCGTATGGGGATGTACCTGGGATATACTGTTGAATACGATGATCTCGTGGGATATGGTATTTTCGGTCTAATCGATGCCATCGATAAATACGACATGGCAAAGAACGTTAAGTTTGAGACCTATGCCAGTCTTCGGATTCGCGGATCGATCCTGGATCAGATCCGGAAGATGGATTGGGTTCCGCGCACGCTTCGTCAGAAACAGAAAAAGATGGACACTGCCGTCACCAAGCTGGAAACCGATTTGGGACGTCCGGCTACCGACGCGGAAATCGCTCAGGAATTGGGGTTGACGCTGGATGAATATGAGGGCTGGCGTTCGGAAGCCGAACTGTCAAACCTTATCTCATTGGATGATTATCTCGAGCAGGGCAATGAGGGTAGGATTGATTCGCTGGGATCACGGTTTGTGGGCCCCGAGAAAGCGGTGGAGCAGGAAGAACTCAAAACCATGCTTACCGAAGCACTTCAGACCCTGACGGAGAAGGAACAGAGCGTAATCACCTGTTATTATTATGAGGATCTCACCTTGAAGGAAATCAGTGAGGTTCTGGAGGTATCGGAATCCAGGGTGTCTCAGCTTCATACCAAAGCTTTGAAAAAAATAAAGGACAGGTTGGGAGATTCGGTTGATCTGTTGAATCTTTTTTAAGCATCGGAGCATCCCTCCGAAATGAGGAATGATATGGGGAAAAACGCTTATTTTGAAGTGATCAATACAGATGACAAGATGTATCTCTGGGTACATCCTGCCGAGGGTGACGGAGAGATGTTTCGGGTGGACGAAGTGATGTCTTACCTCGATATCATCTCTTTTCCTGAATATGATCGGATCAAACTGAACACGTATATCGAACGTGGTATTTTTGACGAACCTATGATGCTGACGGATGAACCGATCATCCCCGTAGGTGAAAAATGTATCGTTAAGGTTGACAAGGACGGGATGAAGGCTTTGGCACGTTTTTATCCGCCGACTACCGGTGGCGATATGCTGACCGAGGACGGGATCATCTCGGATCTCCGGCTGGCGGGAGTCAAGCACGGTGTCAGGAGAAAAGCGGTTCAGCATTTTCTGGAAAATCATGAATACTGCAGGGATTATCTGTTGGCGGTGGCAACCAAGCCGAGACACGGGTACGACGCCAAGGTGACGTATCATTTTGACATCAACCAGACCGCGAAACCGAAAATGAATGAGGACGGAAGTGTCGACTTTCACCAACTGGGAAACATCAAACCGGTGGATGCCGGACAGAAGCTGGCTACGTTAAAACCGGCGGATTTCGGGACACCCGGTGTGACGGTAACGGGAAAAACACTTCGGCCGAAAAAAGTCAAAAACCGGCATCTTCGTTTTGGAAGAAACATCCGGATTTCAGAGGATAAATGCAAGATCTATTCCGAAGTGGCCGGACATGTCTCTCTGGTTGAGGATATGGTCATGGTTTCGGACATCTATGTGGTTCCGGCCAATGTAGATGCCTCCACCGGAGATATCGAATACAAGGGAACCGTGCAGGTCACGGGTAATGTCAACACCGGATATAAGATCGTTGCGGACGGCGACATCGTGGTGAACGGTGTTGTCGAAGGAGCAGAGCTGGTATCCGGCGGAAATATCGTCCTGAAAAGAGGAATGCAGGGCGGAGAGAGAGGAACGCTGACAGCCGAAGGAAACATCACGGCGAAGTTTATCGAGAGTGCCAAGATCTCCTGCAAGGGATCCCTAAAGGCGGATGCCGTTTTGAATTGCGAGGTAAGCTGTCGCGAGGAGATAGAGGTCCGCGGGAAAAAGGGACTGATCAACGGCGGATCCATCAGCACCTACGGAACCATCTCCGCAACCACGATCGGTTCTGAGATGGGCGGTAATACAAAAATCACGGTAATCGGTGACAAGGAACTGATCATCCGCGTTAATGAATTGCGGGAGAGAAATCTGGAAATCGAAGAAGAACTGAAAAAGATTGATAACGTTTCCGGAGGGATCAAAGCACAGGTGGCCCGTGGGGAGGATATCACGGAGGAACAGATGAATTTTGTTCGTCGGGCTACCAAGAATAAACCTATCCTGATGAAGGAACTCAAAGAGAACCGTTATGAGCGGGAGTGTATCATCGAACGGATCGATAATAACAAACGCTCCTGTGTGAAGATTTACGATGCGGTATTTCCGGGGACAGAGATTTCTGTGAAGGATGCGACCCGTATCATACATGATTCGATTTCACATTGTCGTTTTGTTCGTGACGGAGCAGATGTCCGGATGACCGATCTGTAACAGGACGGATACGTGGAGGGTACACTATGCCTTGGAATACTATGGATATCATCACGATGGCACCGCGTTCGGTGGAAGCCGGTGATTATCAGGGACGGGAGATCCAACAGCATCAGCATGCGCAGGATCAGATGGCGGCCCAGGTTCAGGCTAATGTTGAGCAGAAAGCGACGCAGACGGTGGAAACCCAGCGAAGCGAGACGGAAGAGTATGATATGGATGACGGCGGAAACCGCGGAGCCGGTGGAGGGGGAAACCGTCGTCAGAAAAAGAAAGAAAAAAAAGACGAAGCACCGATGGCACCGAAATCGGATTCGAGCTTTGACATAATGGTTTAAAAGGAGAAACTTATGTCTGCAGTAGAGATTATCCTGATCATCGTCGGGATCATATGTATCTGCGCCAGTTTTTTTATTGCAAAAAAGAAATCCTCAGCGGAGGACGTAACCGAGCTTCCCAAGGGAGCGGATATCTGGACGGAAAAAGACGAAGAGGTCATCATCAAACATATCGATGAGATTCTCGAAGAACGGGGAATACAGCTTGTCGAAACAACGGAAGATCAGATGAACCGTATTTGCAATGAAAAAATAATGGCAATCGATGAGTTCTCAAAGCCGCTTCTGGACAAGATCCATGTCAATCATGAGGAAGTGGTTTTCATGTATAATATGCTGGGTGAGAAACAGAAGGAAATCCAAGAGGCGATCATGCGGGATACCGTAGAAAAATCGGTACCTGTGATCGAACCGGTTTCCGCGACTCCGGAGGAGAAGCCGGCAGGGGAAACATACGCTGAGACGATCCTGGAGGCGACGGAGAAAAACGAAAAAACTCTCTCCGGTCTGGATCGGGCCAAAAAGCCCTATCGTGAACTGCCCCGGAAGGATTCCGGAGAGGATGGTTCGGAATCGGCTAAATTGGCAGGGGGCATCGAGGTTGTCGGTGCCGCGCATGGAAATGAGATCGGTCCGAAGAGGGTCGTGATGACAGCGTCTCAATCGATCGAACCGGAGCCGGGTGCTTCGGCAGGGAATGCAGATATACCGAAATCCTCCGTGACGCCGGCTACTGCGGTCAAGACAGCTCCGGCGAAGGAGAAAACAGTTCCGGTAGCGTCTGTTGGAAAGAAATCTGCCACCCGGACATCGGTCCCGGCCGCACCGACCGGAATTCAGCAGTTGAAACGACCGACCCGTGAATTCGTGATGCAGCATATGGAGGAGACGGCAACCAGCGGACGGGGAGAAGCGGTGGAAGACCAAATTCGGACGCTGCATAAACAGGGAAAATCCGTAGTGGAGATTTCCAAGCAATTGAATATCGGGCAGGGCGAAGTGAAGTTGACGATTGCTATGTTTAACAGGAGGCGTTAGTTTTGAAACGATTTTTGCAGGGACTCGGACTCGGGCTGGTGATTGCTGCCATAGTGATGGGAATCACCATACGGAATGACGATTCATTGGCCGGAGAGAGTCTGGTTGAGAAGGCCAGGGAGCTGGGAATGGTGTTCCCGAAGGAAAGCTCCGGTCCGGACAGTAAGTCCGATGATAAGAAGTCAAAAGCCACATCTACACCCGAACCTACGGATTCCGGCGGCAAAAAGGGAGCCGGAGTGGGAGGCGACGAGGATGGTTCCGAAGAGGAAGATTCGGAAGAATCGACGGAAAAGCCGGACGAATCAGCAACACCGGAACCGACAGCAACGCCCGAGGCATCGGAAAAACCGGCACCGACGAAAACACCGAAGCCGAAGAAATCAGCGAAACCGAAAAAGACACCCAAACCGAAGGAGTCGGAGGATCCGGACGCGACACCTACTCCGTCACACAAGGAGCTTCCGGACGGAACCGTGGTGCATTTCCGGGTGCGAAGCGGACTTCTCTCCAGCTCGGTAGCCAGAGAGATGTACGAAGCGGGAATTATCGATGATCTGTGGGATTTTGACCACTATCTGGAGAACCACGGGCTCGGTTCGAGCATCATCTCCGGGACCTATGATCTGACCGTAGGTGATTCCTATGCCAATCTGGCAAGGATCATCACTCACGGAGGTTGATCATGAATGGATCATGAATTTTTAGAGAAACACTGAATTTGTCAGTGTTTCTTTAAATTTCTACTTGCATTTATCCATATCATATGGTAAAATGGCGATTGTTGTGTAAACACACCGGTGGATTTCGGAAGGGGTGCCGCAGGAAATGGCGGTTCGGACGAAAGACGAAGCCGGTGGAAGTCAGGGATGCCGACATTTTTCTGTCGTACTATCCCGAAAAAACCAAAGGAGGAACCCAAAATGGGCGTAATTTCAATGAAACAGCTGTTGGAGGCCGGAGTGCATTTCGGTCACCAGACCAGAAGATGGAACCCGAAAATGGCAGAGTACATCTACACGGAGAGAAACGGAATCCATATTATCGATCTCCAGAAATCCGTAGGAAAAGTAGATGATGCCTACAATGTTATCAAGGACGTGGTTGCCGCAGGCGGCAAGGTTCTTTTTGTCGGGACCAAAAAGCAGGCACAGGATACGATCGCACAGGAAGCAGAGCGTTGCGGTATGTTCTATGTCAACGAGCGTTGGCTGGGTGGTATGCTGACGAACTTTAAGACGATCAAGACGAGAATCCGTCGTCTGAAGGACATCGAGAGAATGTCCGAGGACGGAACGTTTGATGTGCTTCCGAAGAAGGAAGTGATCCGTCTTCGCAAAGAGTGGGAAAAGCTCGAGAGAAACCTGGGCGGTATCAAAGAGATGAAAGAGCTTCCTTCGGTCATTTTTGTAGTGGATCCGAAGAAAGAGCACATCTGTATCGAGGAGGCACATATTCTTCATATTCCGTTGGTTGGAATCGTAGATACCAACTGTGATCCGGAAGAGCTGGATTATGTAATTCCGGGTAACGACGATGCAATCCGTGCTGTCAAACTGATCGTTTCCACCATGGCAGATGCTGTCATCGAGGCAAACCAGGGAGAATCCATGTCGGATGCCGTCAATGAGACAGTAGCTGAGGATGAGAACGCAGAGGCAGAAGAAGAGTAATCGGAAGTAATCGGAATGGAGGAAAAAAAGATGGCTATTACAGCAGCTATGGTAAAAGAGTTAAGAGAGATGACAGGCGCCGGAATGAGCGATTGCAAGAAGGCCCTGACGAATACAGACGGAGATATGGACAAGGCCGTTGACTGGCTGAAGGAGAACGGTCTGGCAAAGGCAGAGAAGAAAGCCGGACGTATCGCCGCAGAGGGTATCGTATGTGTATGTGTCAGCGATGATGCGAAGTCGGCGTCCATCGTAGAGGTGAACTCCGAGACGGATTTCGTTGCCAAAAACGAGAAGTTCCAGACGTATGTTGCTTCCGTAGCAAAACAGGCGTTGGGCTCCGGAGCATCGGATCTGAACGCATTTATGGCAGAGCCCTGGATTGAAGACAGCTCCGTAACGGTTGAGGAGAATCTGAAGGGAATGATCGCTACTATCGGTGAGAACATGAATATCCGCCGGTTTGAGAAGGTGGCTGAGCCGGATGGACTGATCGTATCCTATATCCATGCCGGCGGTAAGATCGGTGTTCTGGTGAAGGCTGCAACGACAGCATCCGGGGACGAGGTTACCGAGTGTCTGAAAAATGTTGCGATGCAGGTAGCGGCTATGAATCCGCAGTTTTTAGATACCAACGAGATTTCGGACGAGTATAAGGCAAAAGAGCTTGAGACACTGAAGGCTCAGGCAAAGAACGATCCGAAGAATGCTTCCAAGCCGGACGAGATCATCGAGAAAATGGTGACCGGCCGTCTGAACAAAGAGCTCAAAGAGGTTTGCCTGACCGAGCAGACTTATGTGAAAGCTGAGAACAAAGAGAATGTCAGCCAGTATGTGGCAGCCGTTTCCAAAAATGTCGGCGCCGAGATCAAGCTGACCGGCTTCGTTCGTTTTGAGACCGGAGAGGGGCTTGAGAAGAAGAATGAGGATTTTGCGGCTGAGGTTGCGGCACAGATCGGATAAAACAGTATTACCTTGCTGAAACAAACGAGTAGGGGGTCAGCCCCTACTCGATTTTTGTCGTATGATTTTATAAAGATTTTGTTTGCATAGTTAAGTAGAGTATGCTATAATACTTTTGTCTGTCCATCGTATAGACGATCTTCCGTCGAAACTACGGGATGGAGGAGAGTTCCGAGGGGTGAAGGAGGAGGACCGATGACGGGGGATACCGTAGGAAAGGTCAGCGCGGATTACAGAAGGCGTCGGATCAAACGGATCAAGCGCATTATCATTTTTCTGTGCCTTTTTCTGCTCATGTTACCGACATGTCTGTCAGTCTATCTGATCTTCCGTGTGAATTCGCTGGAACGTCAGGTGAAGGACCTGCGCGGAGATATGGAACTGACAATCGTCAGCGGATCTGCCGTGACAGGGAAAGAGCCGGTGCCTGTACAGGAAACACCGACCGCGTCACCGGAAACGACTCCGGAAGCGACCCGTCCGGATTCGGACGGATCCCGAAAGAAGGTATATCTGACCTTTGATGACGGTCCCGGGACAAACACGAAAAAGATTCTGGATATCCTGGATAAAAATGATGTCAAAGCCACATTTTTTGTGACCGGAAAGACGGATGATTTTTCCAAGGAAATGTATAAAAGAATTGTTGAGGATGGTCATACGCTGGGAATGCATTCTTATTCCCACGTGTACGATGAGGTCTATGCATCGGAGAGTGCGTTTAAGCAGGATCTGGACAGGATCTATGAGTACCTGTATGAGGTTACGGGTGAGCACTCGAAGTTTTATCGTTTTCCCGGAGGGAGCAGTGTCCAGGAGACAAACGTTCCCATCGAAAAGCTGATCGCGATCCTGGATGAGATGGGGATTATCTATCTTGATTGGAACGTTCTGAGTCCGGACATCCGTGATCCGGGAGTCGGGAAAAAACAGATGGTCCGGGAACTGATGACCGACGTGAATAAATACGACACCTCGGTTGTGTTGTTCTATGATACACAGACACAGCCTATGACGGTGAAAACCCTTCCGTCTGTGATTCAGGCTTTGAAGGATAATAATTACGAAATTCTGCCGGTCGATGAGAATACGGCACCGATTCGGCATAATCAATAGAAATGGAGGTTTACCATGAGCTTTTTTAAGGAATTGAAGGAAGACATCGCTCAGTCAGTGACCGAACTGACAGAGACTTTTGATGAGGATCAGGAAAAGGATGTCGCGGATGTTGCAGTTGAGGATTTCGCTGCGGATGTACCTATGCCGGATGATGGGATAGAGGAGCCGGCGATGATGTTTACCAAACCGGCGGATTCGATGGAGATTTCGAAACCGGTTATGGAGGAACCGGAGATCCCGATGCCGGATTCTATTGATATCCCCGGTGTTTCAGACATCCCGGACATCTCCCTTTCGGAGGATACGGCTATACCGGAGGCTTTCCCTATGGAAGAGCCCGTACCGGAGCCAGGGATTCCGGCGTCGTTTGATATGCCGGAGATGAGTGCTCCGGTGGAAGAACCGGTGATACCGGAACCGGTTATGGAGGAGCCGGTTATTCCGGATCCGACGCCTGCGCCGATGGAGGCGGAGCCTGAGTATGCGGCAGCGACGCAACCGTCGGTTGAGATGGATATGCCAGTTGTAGAAGAAACGGTTATGGAAACACCGGTTGTGAATTCAGATATGGAGGCAAGAGCTATGAGTGCTGAGAGCGTGGAAGATGTGGAACTGTCAACAGATGAAGTAACTGTTATTACCAAAGGAACGACAATCAACGGTGGTATCAAGAGTGATACCTCTCTGGTAGTCAAAGGTACCATCGAGGGTGATGTAGAGTGCGCCGGGAAGCTGACGATCACCGGTCGTGTTGCCGGAAACACCAACGCATCCGAGATTTATGTGAATACACCGAGATTGGAAGGTGATCTGAATTCCAAGGGCATCGTTAAGATCGATGTCGGAACGGTCGTAATCGGTGGAATCAGCTCCACATCGGTTGTTGTAGCCGGGGCAGTGAAAGGAAATATCGAGGTAAACGGACCGGTTATCATCGATTCGACAGCGGTTGTTAAGGGTGACATCAAAGCCAAGTCCATCCAGATCAATTCCGGTGCCGTAATCGACGGACATTGCTCACTGCAGTTCGCTGACGTGGATCTGGATACATTCTTCGAGTGATAAAGGGGAAAACATGGCAAAGTATAAAAGAGTACTGCTGAAGCTGAGCGGCGAGGCACTGGCCGGTGAAAAAGGAACCGGATTGGATGAGTCGACGGCGAGACCGGTGGCGGAACAGATCAAAAAACTGGTGGATGACGGCGTGGAAGTGGCTGTCGTGATCGGCGGCGGAAACTTCTGGCGGGGTCGCTCCAGTGATGCCATCGATCGGACCAAGGCGGATCAGATCGGGATGATGGCAACCGTGATGAACTGTATTTACATGTCGGAGATCTGCCGTTCAACAGGACTTCGGACAGCGGTTCTGACTCCTTTTGAATGCGGCTCCTTCACCAAGTTGTTTTCCAAGGACCGTGTGAATAAATACCTCGGAAAAAGTATGGTGGTATTTTTGGCAGGAGGAACCGGTCATCCGTATTTTTCTACGGATACGGCAACAGCGCTTCGGGCTATCGAAATCGATGCCGAGATCATTCTGGCAGCAAAATCAGTAGACGGTGTTTATGACAAGGATCCGAATACCTGTCCCGATGCCAAACGCTATGATGTTATGGAGATGCGTGAGATCGTAGACAAGCAGCTGGGTGTGGTGGATCTCGCAGCAGCGGTTCTCTGTATGGAAAATCACATGCCGATGTATGTTTTCGGTTTGAATGAGGAAAACTCGATTCTTCGAACCGTGGCCGGTGATACCACCGGGACGATGATTCACGCGTAGGCTGTTACAGGCAGAGTTATGCAGAATACGGTTTCTCAGAAAGGGAGGAAGCTATGAGCTTTGATATCAATACCTATGAGAGCAAGATGGAAAAATCACTTTCCAATCTCCGGGAAGATTATATGACGATCCGTGCAGGGAGAGCCAATCCCCATGTGCTGGATAAGGTGGAAGTGGATTACTACGGTACTCCGACTCCGATTCAGGGGGTAGCCAACGTATCCGTGCCCGAGGCCAGGATGATACAGATTGCGCCCTGGGACGCGTCCCTCATGAAGGAGATTGAGAAGGCGATCATCGCTTCCGATATCGGTCTCACTCCTGCCAACGACGGAAAAGTGATTCGTCTGGTATTCCCGGAGTTGACGGAGGAACGGCGAAAGGAACTGGCGAAGGATGTAAAGAAAAAGGGTGAGGACACCAAGGTGGCGATCCGGAATATCCGTCGGGATGCCAACGATGCGGTGAAGAAGGCATCGAAGGCAAACGAGATTTCCGAGGATGAAGGGAAGGATCTGGAGGCGGATATCCAGAAACTTACAGACCGGTTTATCAAGGAAGTGGATGCGGCCATCGATAGTAAGACCTCAGAGGTTATGACGGTTTAGTTTTTGAGATGGGAGATAAACAAGTATCGGGCGCTTTCGCGCCCGATACTTGTTTCATGTATACAGGGGATGGATTGATATGAGTGGTGAGGAAAGAACGATACCAAGACATATTGCTATAATATTAGACGGGAACGGCCGTTGGGCGAAGAGACGGCATCTGCCGAGGAAGGCGGGGCATGCCGAGGGGGCGAGGAATGTTGAACGGATCTGTCGGGCAGCCAGAGACCTGGGAGTGGATTACATCACGATGTATGCCTTCTCCACGGAGAATTGGAAGAGACCGAAGGAAGAGGTGGACGAACTGATGGATCTTTTGGAGGCCGAATTGCGAAGCTCCATCAAACGGTCGATGAAAAACAATCTCCGTATGCGGGTGATTGGCGACCGGACTGTTTTATCGGAGTCATTTTTACAGGCAATCCGGGAACTGGAGGAAACCACCGAAAACAATACGGGGCTGGACGTATCCATAGCATTAAACTACGGAAGTCGGGATGAGATCGTCCGGATGGTCCGGAGTGTGGCGGAGGATGCCGTGGCAGGACGTGTTACCGCCGGGGAAATTGATGAGGATTTTGTTTCAAACCGGTTGGACACCCATATGGTGCCGGATCCCGAGCTACTGGTCCGGACGGGAGGAGAACAGCGCCTTTCAAATTATCTTCTCTGGCAACTGGCTTACGCGGAGTTTTATTTCACGGATAAAACATGGCCGGAGTTTGATAAAAAAGAACTGGAAAAAGCGATCGATTATTTTAATCATGTCGATCGTCGATTCGGTGGGTTAAACGAGAGTGATAACTAAGGGTTGGGAAACGCTGATTAAATCTGTGTTTCTTTAGAGAAAGGAGCGGGAGATGTTTGTTACCAGATTGCTGAGCGGAATCGTACTGGTGATCGGGCTGATCGCAACGTTTGTTTTCGGCGACCCGTTTGTAACCATTGTGTTCGGCTTGCTGGCCCTGATCGCGGATTTCGAATTGATGAGAGTTTTCGGTTATGAGAAAAAGGCGATCGGTATCGTGACATATTTTGCCGTTATCGGTTATTATATTCTGGTTGCGCTGGAGGAGGTTTCCTATGTGACACCGCTTCTGGTAGTTTCGCTGGTGCTGCTTCTCGTTATCTATGTCAAGCAGTATCCGAAGCTTCGGATCGAAGCGATCGCGCAGTGTTTCTTTGCCATCGTCTACGGTGGTATGCTATTATCCTATGTGATTTTTACCCGGGTAGCACTGTTCGACGGCGAGTGGCTGGTATGGCTGATCGTATTCGGTTCCTGGGGCGCAGATACCTGTGCCTACTGTGTCGGAAAGCTGATCGGGAAGCATCATTTTTCCGAACTGAGTCCGAAGAAAACCATGGAGGGATGTATCGGCGGTGTCATCGGAGCGGGCTTACTTTCCTTCATCTATTCTTTCTTCGTACCGGATTCGATGTCGGCCTGGTTCAGTATCTCGCCTCAGATTGTTTTTCCGATCGTGGTGATGATCAGTGCCGTCGTATCCATCTTCGGTGACCTCGCAGCTTCAGCGATCAAAAGGAATTATGAGGTGAAGGATTACGGCAATATTATTCCGGGGCACGGAGGCATATTAGACCGTTTCGATAGTGTTATCTTTGTTGCACCGTTCGTCTATTATCTTTTATTATTTTCGACAATATGGAACTGATCAACAGTTTTCGCTCGGGGCTCCGCTTGCGCCCTTCCCGAACGCAATGGTGCATGGCGCCAAAATACGGCGCCTACGCACCAGCGTTCGCGACAGGCCCCTCGCTGAAATACTGTTGATCAGTTCCTTACAGGGAGAACAATATGAAGTGTTTAACTATATTAGGATCGACCGGGTCTATCGGAACGCAGACACTGGAGATCGTGCGCGCCTATCCGCAGGAGTTTGAGATCTTTTCTCTGGTGGCCGGGACGAACGTCACCCTTATGGAACAGCAGGTGAGAGAGTTCAGGCCGAAGCTTGTCGTGATGAAGGATGAGAGCACCTCGGCCGATCTGAGTGAACGACTGAAGGATGTTGAACGCAAGCCGGAGATTCTTTTCGGCATGGAAGGCTATATCCGTGCCGTAACAGCTGAGCCGGTAGAGCTGGTGGTGGCCGCTATGGTGGGAATGATCGGCCTGAGACCGGTACTGGAGGCAATCCGGCATGACAAGGATATCGCCCTGGCGAACAAAGAGACACTGGTCTGTGCCGGTCATCTGATCATGAAGGAAGCGAGAAAACACCGGGTTCGGCTGCTCCCGGTGGACAGTGAGCATTCGGCCATTTTTCAGTGCCTGCAGGGTTTGCCGGAGGGACCTTTTGAAGACGGGATTCCGGTGGCCCGGTGGGAGGATGGATCCGGTGAAAAATCCGGTGCCGACGGGGGAGAAACAGATTTCCCTATAGAAACTATTTTTCTGACGGCATCCGGAGGACCGTTTCGGAAAGCGACAGCAACCCAACTGGAGCAGGTGACCGTAGATCAGGCACTGGCTCATCCGAACTGGTCCATGGGACCGAAGATCACGATCGATTCGGCCTCTATGATAAACAAGGGGTTGGAGATTATCGAGGCGAAGTGGCTCTTTAATGTACCGTTGGAAAAAGTGCATGTGCTGGTTCAGCCGAAAAGCATCATTCATTCGATGGTCGGATTCCGGGACGGAGCGGTGCTGGCGCAGATCGGAAGCCCGGATATGCGGGTTCCGATCCAGTATGCCCTGATGTATCCCGAGAGAAGATATCTGGACGATGAGAGGTTGGATTTTGAAGAAATCGCGCAGATTTCTTTTGAAAAACCGAATACCGATGTGCTCCGGGGAATCCCACTTGCTACGGAAAGTGCGCGGATCGGAGGGTCGATGCCGACGGTGATGAATGCGGCCAATGAATTCGCTGTGAAAAATTTTTTGCAGAAAAGACTTCCATTTTTACAAATATATGGTATGATAGAGTATGCGATGGAACAACATACGGTGATTCCGGATCCGTCGTTGGAGGATATCCTGGAAGCGGAGGCGTGGACCTATCGGTTGCTGGAGGAAAAGCTGTGAAGATTTCGAAGTAACCTGAAGGCGGTCCGGTTGAAAGAAACCGTGGCCGGGTGACGGATAATCATCGATGTAGAGGAGATAAGGAGAGTTTAGAAACATGAGTATCGGATCGATTGTTTTGGCGATTTTGGTGTTCAGCGTGATTATCATTTTTCACGAGTTCGGACACTTTATCGTTGCGAAGGCAAATCATGTGGGGGTGATTGAGTTTTCCCTGGGGATGGGACCCAGAATCCTGTCCTGGGCCGGTGACGGAACGAAACACCGGTTGTTGATTTTTAAATCGACGGCTTATTTTGAAGAACACCCGGAGTACGACGAGCATACGATCTATTCCTGGAAGATCCTGCCCTTCGGCGGATCCTGTATGATGCTCGGCGAGGAGGAGGATGTCGATGACGAGAGATCCTTCAGCCGGAAGTCGGTCTGGGCAAGGATGGCGATTATCTTTGCGGGACCGTTTTTCAATTTTATTCTGGCGTTTATCCTTTCGCTGATCGTGATCGGAGGGATAGGACACGATCCGGCGGTGATCACCGGGACGGATCCGGGAAGCCCGGCGGCAGAGGCCGGCCTTCAGGAGGGTGACGTGATTAAGGAGATGGGCGGCTCGTCCATCGTGGTCAACCGTGAGATCAGTTATTATCCGATCTTTCACAAGCTGGATGGTTCGCCGGTGCATTTTGTCATCGAGAGAGACGGAAAAGAGATGGAGATGGATATCGCTCCGAAACTGGTGAAGCAGGAGGATGGCAGTGAAAAATACCAGTTCGGATTTTTTCATTCCGCACCGCGGGAGAAGGTCGGTTTTCTCGGGACTTTGAAGTATTCCGCTTACGAGGTGAAGTTCTGGATCGATACCACGATCAAAAGTCTGGGGCTGATGATCACCGGACAGGTCAGTACGAAACAGATATCGGGGCCGGTGGGAATCGTCCAACAGGTTGGGCAGGTTGTGGAGGAAAGCCGGCCGGACGGTGTAACTACGGTCGTGATGAATCTTCTTATGTTCAGTATCCTCATCACGGCGAACCTGGGTGTCATGAACCTGTTGCCGATCCCGGCGCTGGATGGAGGACGTTTGCTTTTCCTCATCATCGAATTGATCCGACGAAAACCACTACCGCGGAAAGTGGAGACGTATGTCAATGTCGGCGGATTTGCTGTGCTGATGGCGCTGATGGTGTTCATCTTGGCGAATGATATCATCAAGTTATTCTGATGGAGATGACACCGGCCGGGCGCGGCGCTTGGATTCCGGATAGTTCAATTTGGATTATGTGAGGAAGTATGAGAAGAAAAAGTAGGGAAGTTAAAATTGGTGATGTTATCATCGGTGGGGATTATCCTATTGCGCTTCAGTCTATGACTAACACTAAAACGGAGGACGTCGAAGCGACGGTGAAACAGATCCGTGAGCTGGAGAAGGCCGGCTGTGATATCATCCGCTGCGCAGTTCCTACGATGGAAGCGGCAGAGGCTGTCGCGGAGATAAAAAAGGGGATCAGCATACCTTTGGTGGCGGATATTCACTTTGATTATAAACTGGCCATCGCAGCGGTGGAGAACGGAGCGGACAAGATCCGGATCAATCCCGGAAACATAGGAAGTAAAGACCGGGTGCAGGCGGTGGTGGATTGCTGCAGGGAGCATCGGGTGCCTATCCGGGTCGGCGTAAACAGCGGATCTCTGGAGAAGGAGCTTCTGGAAAAATACGGTGGCGTAACGGCGGAAGGCCTGGTGGAAAGCGCGCTGGATAAAGCGGCATTGATCGAAGAGATGGGCTATCGGGAGCTGGTGATCTCCATCAAGTCTTCGGATGTGAGGATGGCGATCCGGGCGCATGAACGGATCGCCGATCAGACGGATATCCCATTGCATGTCGGCATCACGGAGGCAGGCACGGTGCTGACGGGGAGTGTTAAATCGGCATTGGGACTCGGCGTGATCCTGTATCAGGGGATCGGTGATACGATCCGCGTTTCGCTTACCGGTGAACCGGTGAAGGAGATACAGGTTGGAAAGGAAATCCTGCGTACGCTGGGACTGCGGAAGGGCGGTATCGAGGTGGTGTCCTGTCCGACCTGCGGTCGAACGCAGATCGATCTGATCTCTCTGGCCGAACAGGTGGAAGATCTGGTTCAGACTTATGATGATAAAGAATGTAAGGTAGCTGTGATGGGATGCGTTGTGAACGGTCCGGGAGAAGCGAAGGAGGCAGACATCGGAATCGCGGGAGGCATCGGAGAAGGACTGTTGTTCCGTCATGGTGAAGTGATCAAAAAGCTGCCGGAGGATCAGTTACTGGCAGCTCTGAAGGAAGAATTGGACCGTATGTGAATATCGCAAGTATTATGTTAGGAGTGATTTTTTGAGTTCGGAACAAACTCTGTTTTTTGATGCATTTTCCGGAGTGGATCTGGAGTCGCGTCTATATCACATTTTTTCCGACGTAACCGTGAGAAAAGTCAGTGCGTCCGGTGCCAGGAGACTGGCCGAGGTAGAGCTGGAAAGCCGTGAGATCATCGCCCGTCGCGATATCGAGCGGGTGGAGAAAGCACTGTTTGATCAGGTTTTCAGAAAGACCGTTTATCGTCCGGTTTTGCGGGTTCATTTTTCTGTCGATGAAGAAGAACCGTCCGCCCGGATTTTGAAGTCCTACGAAAAAGAACTGGTGGATGAAATTCGTGATTATCATCCGCTTTATTATCATACCTTCTGCGGCGAAAACTTCGAGGTGGAGGACGATTCAACCATCCGTATCACCTGCGAAGATCAGCCGGTATCCCATGATCGAAGTGCCAAGATGGAAGAGTTTCTGACATCCTGTATGAGAGATCGGTTTGACCGGTCCATACGGGTTCATTTTTGTTACGTAAAACCCAAAAAGAAAAAGAATAAAAAAGAGCCGGCCATGATGAGAGAGCCGGAACCGGTGTTTGAGGTTGAAACAGAACAGCTTGTCGAAGCGGAACCGGTGGTCCTGGAAAAGGCACAGGAGCCCGAGGAGGCAGCGAAGGAAACAGAGTCGAAACCGGAACCGAAACCGGAAAAGAAAAAGCGGCGGAAAAATGCCCCCGCACCCGGTATGGTTTACGGGAAAAATGTCGACGGTGACATCACGTCCGTTGCCGATCTTTTTGACGGGATCGGTGAGGTTGTGATCGCCGGTATGGTGACGAAGAGTGAAGTGATCGAGATCAAAAAGAAAGAGGGACTTCGCCTGGTGACGTTCGCTCTGACGGATTTTCATGATACGATCATGTGCAAGCTTTTTATCGACCAGGAGGAGTACGATGAATACTCTTTGGGCGAGTTTATCGGCAAGGGAAATTTTCTGAAGGTAAAAGGAAAGATTGTCTACGATGAACGATTCACCCATGAGATCAACATCATGCCGGTGGACGGAATTCAGGAGATGGATGATTTCCGAACCGTGCGGATGGATGCCTGCGAGTACAAAAGAGTAGAATTACACGCCCATACGCAGATGAGTGATACGGATGCCATGACGGATACCGGGAAGCTGGTGAAGACGGCTTACCGATGGGGACACAAAGCCGTGGCGATCACGGATCACGGTGTGGTGCAGTCCTTTCCGGACGCCGAGCATGCCTATATGGATATCCTGAAAAAGGATAAAGATGCGGACTTCAAAGTGATCTACGGAAGTGAGATTTATCTGGTGGACGACACCGAAGAGACGGTAGTGAATGAAAAAGGCCAGTCGCTTCAGGATTCGTTTGTAGTGTTTGACCTGGAGACGACCGGATTTTCCCCCACCCGTTGCCGCATCATCGAGATCGGCGCGGTGAAGGTGCAGGGCGGTGAGATCGTAGACCGGTTTTCCACCTTCGTGGACCCGCATATGCCGATCCCTCCGCGCATCAAGGAATTGACGAAAATCACGGATGAGATGGTGGCGGGAGCGCCGGATATCAGCAGTATCCTTCCGGATTTTATGCGATTTTGCGACGGAAGTATCCTGGTGGCACATAATGCGGCTTTTGATCATGGTTTTATCAAGGCGAAGGCGGCAGAGCTGGGTGCGGAAACGTTTTATACCGTAGTGGACACGGTGGGAATCGCCAGAGTGCTGTTCCCGGATATGGGAAAGGCAACACTGGATGCCGTAGCCAAGAAAATGAAAATATCTCTGGAGAACCATCACCGTGCTGTCGAGGATGCCGAGGCGACGGCTCAGATTTTTGTAAAAATGATCCGGATCCTGGAGAAGGAGGGCATCACCGATCTTCACGGACTGTATGAGAGAACCCATCGGGCACCGGAAATCACCAGACGCCGGCCGATGTACCATGCCATCGTACTGGCCTGCAACGAGGTGGGAAGAGTCAATCTGTACCGGTTGATCTCGGATTCGCACCTGAAGTATTTTAACCGGAGACCGCGTGTGCCAAAAAGCGAACTCGATGATTTTCGGGAGGGACTGATTGTCGGTTCAGCCTGTGAAGCCGGTGAGTTATATCAGGCCATCCTGGATGACAGAGATGAAAACAGGATTGAGGAGATCGCTTCATTTTACGACTATTTGGAAGTTCAGCCGGTGGAAAACAACGCGTTCATGATTGAGAATGCCAAGCACCGGGAGTCCTATGAGAGAATCAATTCCTACGAGGATCTGCGGGAGATCAACCGTCAGATCGTGGCTTTGGGAGATAAACTGGGGAAGCCGGTATGTGCTACCTGCGATGTTCATTTTCTCGATCCCGAGGATGCGATTTACCGGGAGATTCTGTTGGCCGGGAAAAAGATTACCGATGAGCAGCAGCCACCTTTGTTCCTGCGTACCACGGAGGAGATGCTGGAAGAGTTTTCCTATCTCGGACGGGAGAAGGCGCTGGAAGTAGTGGTGACCAATACCAACCGTATCGCCGACCGGATCGAAGTGATCTCTCCGGTTTTTCCGGATAAATGTGCTCCGGTTATTCCTGATTCGGATAAACAGCTTCGCGAGATCTGCTATCGAAAAGCGCACCAGATGTATGGTGAGGATTTGCCGGAGGTGGTTGAAGAACGATTGGAGAGGGAGCTGAACTCCATTATCTCCAACGGCTTTGCCGTGATGTATATCATCGCGCAGAAACTGGTATGGAAGTCCAACGAGGATGGTTATCTCGTCGGGTCCCGTGGATCCGTTGGGTCCTCCTTCGTGGCGACGATGGCGGGTATCACGGAGGTCAATCCTCTGCCGGCTCATTACTACTGCGAATCCTGTCATTATTCTGACTTTGACTCGGAAGAAGTCAAAGCGTTTTCCGGCAGCTCCGGCTACGATATGCCACCGAAAAATTGTCCCGTCTGCGGAACACCGCTGACCCGGGACGGACATGATATTCCGTTCGAGACATTTTTAGGATTCTACGGAAACAAAGAGCCGGATATCGATTTGAATTTCTCCGGTGAATACCAGGCGAAAGCACACGCCTATACAGAGGTTATCTTCGGTGACGGACAGACCTACCGTGCCGGAACCGTGGGTACGATCGCGGATAAAACCGCGTTCGGTTATGTGAAAAACTTTTTCAGTGAAAAACAGATCCACAAACGTCCCGAGGAGATTGAGCGCCTGATGGAAGGGGTGGCCGGTGTGAAAAACTCTACCGGACAGCACCCGGGCGGAATCGTCGTTCTTCCTCTGGGGTGGGATATCAATGTCTTTACGCCGATCCAGCATCCGGCGAACAAAGACATCCCTATCATCACGACGCATTATGATTATCATAAGATCGATAACAACCTTCTCAAGCTGGACATCCTCGGGCACGACGATCCCACCATGATCCGTATGCTGGAGGATATCACCGAAGTGGATGCGCTGAAAATCCCTCTGGACGATGAGAAGGTGCTGTCCCTTTTTGCCGGAACACAGGCATTGGGAGTGGAACCCTCCGACCTGATGGGAACGGATCTCGGATGCCTGGGAATTCCGGAGATGGGAACCGAGTTTGTCATGCAGATGCTCCGGGATACCCATCCGAAGAATTTTTCCGATCTGGTACGGATATCCGGATTGTCACACGGTACGGACGTATGGCTGAACAACGCCCAGTATTATATCAAAAACGGAGACTGTACGCTGTCGTCGGCCATCTGTACCAGAGATGATATTATGACCTATCTGATCTATGCCGGTGTGGAGAAGGGACTGGCCTTCGACATCATGGAGAAGGTCCGGAAAGGGCTGGTGGCGAAGGGTAAGGTAGAAAAATGGGAAGAGTGGAAGGCAACCATGCTGGAGTGCGGAGTTCCGGAATGGTATGCTGAGTCCTGCTCGAAGATTAAATACATGTTTCCGAAGGCGCATGCGGTAGCTTATGTCATGATGGCATTTCGTATCGCGTGGTTCAAGGTGTATCATCCCCTGGCTTACTATGCCGCTTATTTTTCCATCCGTGCCAAAGCGTTTGACTACGAACTGATGTGTCAGGGACAGGCGGCGCTGGAGGCGAAGATGAAGGAATACGAGGAACGTTCAAAATCCAAGGATCCGTCCGTCAAGCTGCAGAAAAAAGAAGAGGATGCCTTTGCGGATATGAAGATTGTTCAGGAAATGTATGCGAGAGGTTATGATTTTGCACCGATCGTGTTGGAGGAGGCGGAGCCCAGACGGTTTACCCTGACGGAGGACGGACGGCTGATGCCTTCGCTGATCAGCATCAACGGGGTGGCGGAAGCCGCGGCGGACTCCATCGCCGATGCGGTGAAGGACGGACCGTTCAGTTCCTGCAAAAACTTCAAGGACCGGACCCATGTGACGCAGAACTCGGTGGAGAAGCTGAGAGAACTGGGAATTCTGGGGGATATTCCGTTGGATGACCAGATGTCTTTGTTGGATTTTATGTAGTCGGCACATTTTTTTTCAAAAAAATACTTGCTTTTTCAACGAAGGTATAGTATAATGACCTTCGTTGTGATGGTCCGTTGGTCAAGCGGCTAAGACGCTGCCCTCTCACGGCAGAAACAGGGGTTCGATTCCCCTACGGACTAGAAAGTGCCGAATCTTCGGCACTTTTTTAATGCGCGCGAAAGCAAAGAGGATAGGAATAACATGAAAAATAACGAGATTTATCTTCGATACGGAGTGGATCCGGTGGAGATGACCGTGACGCTTCTTGCGGCCGCAGGATTATCGGAGGATATCGGGGACAGGAAAAAGAGAATCGCCGTCAAACCGAATCTGGTCACTCCCACACCGGCTGATTACGGCGCGACCACCCACCCGGAAATCGTGGAGGGGATCCTCATGTATCTCCAAAACAATGGGTTTTCCGACATCGTTGTCATGGAGGGATCTTGGGTGGGAGACCGGACCTCGCAGGCCTATGAGTATTGCGGATACCGGACCGTGTGTGAAAAATACGGTGTGACTTTCATCGATACACAGAAGGACAGTTCTCATACGGTGAATTGTGACGGGATGGAGCTGACACTCTGTGACTGTGTGGAAACCGTAGACT
Source organism: Eubacterium sp. (assembly GCA_017540125.1). Lineage (GTDB taxonomy): Bacteria > Bacillota > Clostridia > Lachnospirales > Lachnospiraceae > Eubacterium_F. The sequence goes on along the minus strand of JAFYBS010000009.1, from coordinate 5,814 downwards.
ATATGATCAATGTTCCGGTTCTGAAGGGGCACTGTCAGACGAAGATGACCTGCGCTTTGAAAAATATGAAGGGTCTGATCCCGAATTCCGAAAAAAGACGGTTCCATACCAACGGACTACATAAACCCATCGCGCATCTGTCAAGAGGGATCCGGCAGGATTTCATCGTTGTGGATCATATCTGCGGGGATCCTTCCTTCGAGGAGGGCGGGAACCCGGTTCGTACCGACTGTATCATGACAGGAAAGGATCCGGTGCTGGTGGATGCCTACGCCTGCAAACTGTTGGGATTGACGACGGGGGATGTTCCCTATGTGGAGATGGCGGAAGCGCTCGGGAGCGGATGCTCCGATCTGAAACAGGCGTCGGTTCGTATCCTGAATGAAAAAGGAGAAACGGTCAAGGAGTTTTCCGGTGAGGAAATAAATCCCTATGAAGCCGTGTTTGCCAAGGAGAGAAAAACGCTTGACGTAGCGGTGGATATCGATGAAAGCAATTCCTGCAGTGCCTGTTTTGCGGCACTTACAGCGGCTGTGAACCGGTTGCGGGAGGAGGGAAAATGGCCTCCGCAGAGGCTTCCCGTTATCGCGATCGGTCAGGGACATCGAAATAAAAAAGGGGAATTCGGCATCGGTAATTGTTGTCGGAATTATATGGATTTTATTCCCGGATGTCCGCCGAAGGAAGACGATATTTATCAAGCATTACAAAAGTGACTTATTTTTATCACAAAAAAACGAAAAAAATGCGAAAAAATAGCGAAAAAAAGGCATTTTTTGCTTGACAAAAGCAAAACTATGTGATAATATCACTTATGTTGTTTAGTAACTGTTGAATGAGTGGCCTGTTTCGGGCCACTCATTCTTGTTGGAAGAAAAAATAATTCGGAGGCGATCATGGATTACATCCATCGCACCGAGGAACTGGTGCAGCCCATCCTCGACCGGTACGGTTTTGAACTGTATGATATCGAGATGCTCACGGAATCCGGGCAGAAGGTTCTTCGGGTTTATATTGACAAAGAAGGCGGCGTGACCAGTGATGACACCGCGGATGTCTGCCGGGAGTTGAGCGCAAGGATCGATGAGGAAAAAAACTTTATCACCGAGTCTTATACGCTGGAGGTCAGTTCACCGGGGATTACCAGGGCGCTGAAAAAGCCGGCACATTTTTCCGGAAACATCGGAAAGGATGTGGAGTTCAAGCTTTTTGCACCGGTTACGTATGAGGAGAAGGGAAAGAAGCTATCGGCCAAAGAGTTTGTCGGAATCCTGAAGGATTACGACGAGGAATCGGATCGGGTAACGATCGGTTTTGATGATAACGAAATGGTGTTCAACCGAAAGGATATATCGTCCATACGACTGTGGATTGATTTTTAAGGGAGGAAAAAAGTCATGGCAAAGAAAAAAGAGACAACGCAGGATGCAAGCAGTGAATTCATCAAGGCTATCGAGGAGCTTGCGAAAGAAAAGGAAATCGACAAGGAAACCCTTTTCGAGGCGATCGAGAGTTCTCTGGTGATGGCTTGTAAAAGAGAGTTCGGCAAAGGAGAAGGCGCGGATTCCAAAAAGAGTATTGAGAATGTCCGTGTGGATATGAACCGTCAGACCGGTGAATTCCACGTCTATATGGAGAAGACGGTGGTAGCTGAGGTGACCGATGATTCTCAGGAGATTTCCGAAGCGGATGCGGCGGAGCAGTTCCCGGAAAGCAAGCTCGGAGATGTTGTATCCATCGAAGTGACACCGAAAAACTTCGGTCGTATCGCGACCCAGCAGGCTAAGCAGGTGGTGGTTCAGAAAATCCGGGAAGAGGAGAAACGGATCATCCAGAATCAGTATGAGACCACGGAACACAGTATCATCACCGGTGTGGTTCAGCGTTACAATAACGGAGCTTACACCGTCAATATCGGAAAAATCGATGCACTGCTCACACCGCAGGAACAGGTGGAGGGCGAGGAGTTTTCGGTGAATGAACGTATCCGTGTTTATGTGAAAGGGGTACGCGAGACTCCGAAGGGTGTGATCCGCGTTATCATCTCCCGTAGTGATGAAGGATTTGTAAAGCATCTTTTTCAAAACGAAGTGGCAGAGATTCAGGACGGCATCGTGGAAATCAAGAGTATTTCCCGTGAGCCGGGAGTTCGTTCGAAGATTGCCGTCACCAGCTACGATCCGGATGTGGACGCCGTCGGTGCCTGTGTCGGGATGAACGGTGAGCGAGTCAATGCGGTTGTCGATGAGCTTCGGGGAGAGAAAATCGACATCGTTGAGTGGAGTGAGGATCCCACTATTTTTATCGAGAACGCACTGAGTCCTTCGAAAGTGGTCCGCGTGGATATCGAGGAAAACGAGAACGAGCGCAAGGCCGAGGTGATCGTACCGGATTATCAGTTGTCGCTGGCGATCGGAAAAGAAGGCCTGAACGCGAAACTGGCGGCCAGACTTACCAAATATAAAATTGATATCAAAAGTGAGTCGCAGGCTTACTGATACAGTTCACCAATTTGCTTCAGGCAGGAGATGGGTGGGATATCATGGCAGAAAAAAGAGAACCGATGCGTACCTGCATCGGCTGTCGTGTAAAACAGAGGAAGGAAAATCTGCTGCGGATTGTCTGTACGGATGACGGGGTTGTTCCGGACCGGAAAGGCGTGAAGGCAGGGCGGGGAGCATATCTTTGTGATAACCCGGTTTGCCTGGAAAAAGCGATCCGGACGCGGGCACTGAACCGCGCGTTCCGGAGACAGATTTCGGAAAACAGCTATCGCAGGTTGGAGGAAGCGTTTGGAAGAGGAGACAGAGAAGAAAATTCCCGATAAAGTATTGGGGACGATTGGACTTGCCATGAGGGCGGGAAAGCTGGTCAGCGGCGAGTTCATGACGGAGCAGGCCATCCGGGACGGAAAAGCCGAGTTGGTGATCATCGCGATGGATGCGTCGGAGGGAACGAAAAAAAAGTTCACCGATTCCTGCAGGTATTACCGCGTACCGATACTTTATGTTTATGATAAAGAAACCCTGGGACAGTCGATCGGAAAGAGAGAAAGAGCTTCGATCGCAATTCTGGACAGGGGGTTCGCCGGATCGATCCGGAAAAGAATTGGAGGAATGAACAATGGCTAAAATGAGGATCTATGAGATTGCTCGCAGTATGCAGCAACAGAATAAAAAAATAAAGAGTTCGGATCTGGTGGCGTTTCTCAATGCCAACGGCTATGAGGCGAAGAGTGCGCAGTCCAGTATCGAGGGCGAAGCAATCCCCTTCCTGATGAAGTCTTTTATGAGCGGAGCAATTCCTTTTGAGGGAAATGAACCGAAGCAGACGCAGGCGGCCGAGGAGATCAAAAAAGAAGTCAGCAAGCCGAAGAAGGCTCCGAAGAAGGAGGCCGAAGAAGCACCTGCTGCGGAACCGAAGGCAGCGAAAACACCGAAGAGTCCGGCAGTAGAAACTCCGAAGGCAGAGAAGCCGGAGAAGGCTCCCAAAGCCGAACAGAAACCGAAGGAGACCGAAACCAAAGTGGCTTCCACCGGAGTGAGACATCAGACCCGCGCTTATCACAGTGACGGCGGCGCTGACCTGAGAGGTGACGGAAGAAGACGTTCCGGCGGAGACAGTCGGGACGGACGTGGCAGAGACGGCGGCAGAGGACGTTCGGATCGTGACGGCGGCCGGGGAGGTCGCGGAAGAGACGGTGGTCGTGACAACAGTTCACGATTCGGAGGAGGCGGAGCAACTCCGTCCTTTGACGGAGGCGGGAAGCCGGATTCCAGAGGAAACCGTCGCGGAAAGAATAAGAAAAATGATTACGGCAAAGGAGGCGGCGGATATCACAAGGCTTCCGAAGAGGAAATCCGTCGTGACAGAGCGAGAAAGGATCCGAACCGTGCCGGAGCATTCATCCGGCCGAAGCAGGTTGAGCAGAAACCGGAGGATGATATCCACAGCATCAAAATCCCCGAGGTTCTCACGATCCGTGAGCTTGCGGACAGGATGAAAATGCCGGCCTCCGCGCTGGTAAAGAAGCTGTTTATGCAGGGTCGTATGGTGACCCAGAACCAGGACATCTCCTACGAAGAAGCCGAGGAGATCGCTCTGGAATACGATATCCTCGTCGAACTGGAGGAGAAGGTCGATATCGTGGCCGAGCTCCTGAAGGAGGAGGAAGAGGACGAATCCAAGATGAAGAAACGTCCTCCGGTAGTGTGTGTCATGGGACATGTCGATCACGGAAAGACATCCCTTTTGGATGCGATCCGTCAGACGGATGTCACAGAGCACGAGGCCGGTGGAATCACCCAGCATATCGGTGCGTATGTGGTACGGATCAACGGACAGAAGATCACGTTCTTGGATACACCGGGACACGAGGCATTTACTTCCATGCGTATGCGTGGAGCCCAGTCAACAGATATCGCCGTACTGGTGGTAGCTGCGGATGACGGTGTGATGCCTCAGACCATCGAGGCGATCAACCATGCCAAGGCGGCCGGTGTAGAGATCATCGTCGCTGTTAACAAGATTGATAAAGAAGGCGCGAATATCGAGCGCGTGAAAAAAGAGCTTTCCGAGTACGAGCTGGTGCCGGAAGAGTGGGGGGGACAGACCGTATTCTGTCCGGTTTCCGCGCATACCAAAGAAGGTATTGAGAACCTGCTGGAGATGATCGTTCTGACGGCCGATGTGCTCGAGCTGAAGGCTAATCCGAAGCGTGATGCCAGAGCTGTTGTCATCGAGGCACAGCTGGACAAGGGTCGCGGACCGGTGGCTACGGTTCTGGTACAGAAGGGTACGCTGAATATCGGAGACCATATCGCGGTCGGACCGGCTTACGGTAAAGTCAGAGCGATGATCGACCACAAGGGCGAGCGCGTGAAATCCGCGAAGCCGTCCACGCCGGTGGAGATTCTCGGATTGAACGGAGTGCCGGATGCCGGTGAGATCTTCGTTGTGAAGGAAAATGATAAAGAAGCAAAACAGATTGCCCAGGCTTATATCGCTCAGGGCAAGGACAAGCTGATCGAGGATACCAAAGCGAAGAAGCTGTCACTGGATGGACTGTTCGATCAGATCCAGGCCGGAAACATCAAGGAACTCGGACTTATCATCAAGGCCGATGTGCAGGGATCTGTGGAAGCCATCAAACAGAGTCTCGTCAAGCTTTCGAACGAGGAAGTGGCGGTTCGTGTTATCCACGGCGGTGTAGGAACCATCACCGAATCCGATATCTCTCTGGCCAGCGCGTCCAACGCTATCATCATCGGTTTCAACGTGCGAATGGACAATCAGGCAAAGGATACGGCAGAGCGGGAGAATGTCGATGTACGTACGTATTCGGTCATCTACGACGCCATCGAGGATGTCGAGCGTTCGATGAAGGGAATGCTGGAGCCGATCTACGAGGAGCGTGTTATCGCGCATGCCGAAATCCGGCAGCTTTTCAAAGCCTCCGGTGTGGGTACGATTGCCGGTTCCTATGTGCTTGACGGAACCATCGAGAGAGGATGCTCGGTTCGTATTTCCCGTGAGGGCGAGCAGATATTTGAAGGTGCGTTGGCATCGCTGAAGCGTTTCAAGGATGATGTGAAGGAAGTCAACGCCGGTTACGAGTGCGGTCTTGTCTTTGACGGCTTCAATGACATCGAAGAACTGGATCAGGTTGAGTGCTACAAGATGGTGGAAGTGCCGCGGACCTAGTGCTGCTGACATTAAATACCTGGACCATTTACGCAGGATGTTTTCTCCATCCTGCAAGGCGCCTGAACGCGTCGATGCGGTGGCATCGGCAAGTGAAGGCAACGAAGCAGG
>JAFYBS010000050.1 GCA_017540125.1 Eubacterium sp. | reverse complement strand
GAACCAATCCAGGTCACCCTCCGTGGCGGTCAAGTATTATATCCTGGTCATCGTCCAGCTGACGGTATCGGCCCTGCTGGTAAATTACGCTTTATTGTTTATCCCGTATTCGACGATCCGGAAGATCATTGTTGATACGATTCTCTTCGGGTTGCGTTTCCTGATCCAGAGAGAATGGGTTTTCCGATAACCTATTTCGGACAAAAAAAAGAAACATTGATGAAAGATCAGTGTTTCTTTTTTATTTCTTTTTTCTGCCGAAGGGGATGGACAGCAATCCGATCAGTGTGCCCGCTCCGTAGCTTACATGCAGACAGAAAAATATCACCGGGAGCAACAGGGCGGTAGGCGGAACCCGGTCTCTGTTCCGCTGCATGGAAAAAGCGCTGAATACAGCCATCAGCACGGCAGCGGAAGCGTATACGGCAGTCAGCAGCTGCAGGAACACGGGATATCCGATCACACACAAAACGATCGTAGTGAGGATCGCCATCACAAAGGCAAAGGGAACCAGGTGATAGAGGGAGATGCATCCCGGTGCGATTCCCAGTGTCCGTCCGATCCAGAAACCGTTTCCGGCCTTCTGCTTCAGCATGCCCCGCAGGGTAGGGCGGACGTATTGCTCGGAGTAGATATTCGGTGAGCAGTATATCCGGTATCCGTTGTTCCGGATCCGATAGTGGAATTCGTTATCCTCGGTCCGGCCGAGATCCTCACGGAATCCTCCCAGTTTTTCCAGAACCTCCCGACGATAGCAGGCGTGGAAGACGGTTTTGACATAATTCCGGTCGGCAGGATCCTCGATAACAACAGGATTCTCTTCGGTGTTCTGATCGGACATCCGTCGGATAGAGGAGGTGCTGGAGCCGAACATGGACTCCTCCGCCATCCAGAGAGTCTTCGACCAGGCGGAATCGCTTTCGCAGATCGTAGGGCGGACTCCGCCCACCACATCCTCCCGGCAGGTATTGTCATCTCCCAGAGCCTCTACGCATCGCTGGATAAAGTCCGAAGGAATCCGGGCATGGGCATCGACCCTCACCAGTGCGGCGGAAGTTTTGCTCTCATCGGCCAGAAATTCACGGATGGCAACATTCCAACCGGTGCTCTGGCGGCATCCCGGATTGTCGTAGACACGGATCTGTCGAAAACCGCCTTCTTCGGCAAAGCTCTCCATCTCTTCTTTGGTCTTGTCTTCGGAGAAACTGTCCACCAGAAGAATCTCGATTTTGTCATGCGGATAGGACTGCTCCCTTATGTCCTCCAACAAAAGAGGGAGGCATTTTTCTTCGTTGTAGGCTACGATAGCCAATGAAATCGTCATCATAGCACTGATTATATCACAATCCCCCCTATGAAAGCAAGTATGATATTCTCTCTTGATAAAATTTTCAATTTATGCTATATTGTTGGGATGGATACCATAGATATTGTGAAGAAAACAATCTTTAGGGGGGATTGACAACGAAAACGCATATATATTCGGATAAGGAGCTGGCGAAGCTGCAGCGCATCTCGCTGGATATGGCGACCGATTTCTGGGAGTTCTGCAAGGAAAACGGTTTGGTGGCCTATATGTGTGGCGGAGGATGCATCGGAGCACTTCGGCTGGGAGGGTTTATTCCCTGGGATGATGACCTGGATTTCTTTATGCCGAGGCAGGATTATGAACGCTTTCTCCGACTCTGGCCGGAATACGATAAAGGTAAGGACTATGCCCTGTCGGTCTCGGACCGCTACTATACGGACCGGAACCTGTTTGCCACGCTTCGAAACAAAAAAACGACGCAGATCCGTCCCTATCAGCAGGATCTGGATATCGTGCACGGAGTGGCACTGGATATCCTTCCTTTGGACGGCTACCCGGATGATGAGAAGTTACGTCGCCGGCAGGTGATCTGGGCTTATATCTACTCTTTGTTTTGTGCGGGTACCGTTCCGGAAAAGCATGGTTCCCTGATGAAATGGGGAAGCAGGATCCTGCTGGGGGTGTTTCACGGACAGGGAATCCGCTATCGAATCTGGAGTAAAGCAAAAAAACACATGACGAGGCACCGGATCCGAAAGTGCAACGGGATTACAGAGCTGTGTTCCGGCCCGGGTTACATGAAAAACTGGTACGATAAGGTATGGTTTCATACGTACCGTGAGGTGCCCTTTGAAGACCGGATGCTCCCGATTCCCATCGGTGCCGATGAGTATCTCCGGACGGCCTTCGGGAATTACATGGAGCTCCCGCCGGAGGAGGAGAGAGTACCGGGACACGACTGTGTATTTGTTGACCTGGATCATCCATGCTCCGAATACCGGGGAAAGTATTATCTTCGGAAAAAAGAACCGAAACATAAAAAGAACAGGGATTGGAAGATAAAATGAATACCGCGTTAACCAAAACAGGACAGGTACCGAAACCGGTTCTGTACATCACCATGGGTATCATGGTATATATGACGATCTATACGCTGGGGGTGAGGATCAGTATTTTCACCACCGCGTTTGATCTTTTGCACGAAAAGGTTCCGACCTTGTACTGGTACGGAATTCTGATCCGCAGTTGTGGTTTGCTGTCGCTTTTGCTTTTGTTTGTCGCGAGAAAAAAACTGCTCCGCTTTGAGACGATCCTGCTGGCGGTCCTGCTGGTATGGATGGCTTTTTGCGCTTTTCTGAACCGTGATACGGGGTTGAAGGATAACCTTCACGGGGTGATCACGATCTCGGCGACAGTGGTAGCCTTCTATCTGATCGGACGTTATTTTTCCCGGGATGATATCCGGTTTGTCCTGCGCAGGATGATCCTCTGGGGAACCGTGGTTTGGAACGTCGGATGTGTCATCTCACTGGGAATGTATTTCGCCAATTACAGAGGGTATTATATGTTCGGAGGATTCATCCGCCGTTCCCGTCAGGGACTGATGGACGGACGGCTGTTCGGGTGTTTCTCCGACCCGAATTATGCCGCGATGATATCGCTCCTTCTGATCGGCGGACTGGTCTATTTTTATCGAAGAAATACAGCTTCTTTCCGGTCTGTCGGAACGCCGAAAAAAGGAGAAAAAATACTCTATCATCTGATCCGGGTTTACATGGTTATCAGTATGGTGTTACCGGCCCTGTATATCGTTTTGTCGGGCTCCAGGTCCACGGAAGTCGCGGGAATTCTGGGTGTCATCGTCCTCGTGATCCTGGTAACCTATCGTCAGAGAAAACGGGAAGCGGTGACCGGTGGGAGGATCCGTGACTACGGAGTGAGATTACTCCTGACCATCGCGGCGATCCTGGCCATGTATTTCGCTTCGCTGTATGCGATGCAGGGGATCGGGGCGATCGTATCCCCGGAGAGAGATACCAAGGTCGAGCTGGAGCGAAACGATGTCGATATGGAGAATATCTCCAACAGTCGTTTCCGGATCTGGGGAGATTATCTGACGTTATGGAAGGATCAGCCGGTGTACGGGTTTTCCACGGTAGGGGCACTGCGCCATGCGGAAGAGCTGGATTCGGAAAGCTATCTTTCCACCAAAAAATACAATCCCCACAGCATGTTTGTTCAGATGCTGGTACAGGCAGGGGCCGTGGGCTTTCTGCTGATGATGGTATTCTGGATCCGGGCTTTGATCCGGGTATGGAAACGATGTCTCCGGAAAAAGGAGCTGTCGAATCTGTTTCTCATAAGTCTGTTTTGGGTTATCGTTCACGGCGTGTTCTGCGTGTTCAACGTGGGGATATTTATCACGCCCTGTCTGGAGGCAGCCCTGGTCTGGGTGGGACTGGGATATATGGAACAGTCATGTGAAAGAGAAGCGGGAGGTGGAGAAGGATGAGTACCTCTGAACCGAAGACGGGAAACGCTTTGCCGAAGCTGTCGATCGTCCTTCCGGTGTATCATTCGGAAAAATATCTGCCTGCCTGCATCGATTCGGTATTGGCGCAGACCTGGCGGGATTTTGAATTGCTGCTGGTGGACGACGG
>JAFYBS010000049.1 GCA_017540125.1 Eubacterium sp. | reverse complement strand
GGTGAACAAAAAGACCATCGAAGCCCTGATCAAATCCGGCGCCATGGATTCGTTGCCGGGTACCCGTCTCCAGAAGATGCACGTCCACGCCCAGGTCATCGACAGCGTGAATGCCGAGAAGAAGACGCGGATGAGCGGACAGCTTTCTCTGTTTGATATGATGGAGGATATGGACGAGGAGAGTCAGGAGGTTCTGGACATTGCCTTCCCCGATGTGGGTGAGTACGAGAAAAAGGATCTGCTGGCTTTCGAAAAGGAGATCATCGGGTTCTATGTCAGCGGCCATCCGCTGGACGAGGATATGTCATATCTGAAAAAGTTCGTGACGAGGTATGCGGTGGACTTCCGGCTGGGAGAGGATGGCGGTATGTCGGCCGCCGTGGTTGACGGGCCGGTGTCATCCGACTTCGGAAGGTTGCCGGCTGTGCGTGACCGGGAGGAGGCGGTGATCGCCGGTATCGTGAACAAGGTCACCGTGAAAAATACACGGAACGGATCGATCATGGCTTTTGTGACGCTGGAGGATATGACCGGTGAGGTGGAAGTGATTATTTTTCCGAAGGAGTATGAACGGTTCCGCGGGCTCCTGGCAAAGGAGAAAAAGCTGATGATCCGCGGGCGTGTGACCCATGAAGAGGACAAGGATGCGAAGCTGATTGCGTCGGATATCACCTGTTTTGACGAGCGGCCGAAGATGCTGTGGGTACAGTTCGAGACCGTGGATCAGTACCGGGAACATGAGAAGGAGCTGCTGGACTGCGTGGATGCTTATGACGGTTCGGATATGGTCACCGTCGTAATCCGTGAGGGCAGAAAAATGAAACGACTCCCGCCGTCGCACTCAACGATGATCTGTGACGGGCTGCTGGCGAAGCTGAAGGACCTGTACGGAGAGGATTCTGTCAAGGTGGGAGAAGCGTAAAGTTACGCATAAAGTGCAAAAAAATCACTTGTCAAGAAACTGAAAAAGTAGTAAAATAAGTGTGGAGTATGGGTTAAAGAAAAAGCATGGTATCAGGAGGTGATAAAATGAATATGGCAGAGAATGCCAATTTTATTCAAATCCTTGAAAAGCTTGGTTGGACCGGTGAGCAAATCAACAAGTTCATGCTTGGGATTGAGGGACGGTTATCGATTGATGAGACTGTGGCTTTGATCAACTCCATGGAAAAAAAATAATGGATATGTGAGGTTAGAAAAAAATGAGTGACATCAAAACAATCGGCGTACTGACCAGCGGCGGGGATGCGCCCGGTATGAACGCAGCAATCCGTGCCGTAGTGCGTGCCGGATTAAATGACGGTCTGAAAGTGAAAGGAATCCACCGTGGATACCTGGGACTGATCGAGGAAGAAATCACCGATATGGACACCATGAGCGTGTCGGATATCGTACACCGGGGCGGGACGATATTGAACTCCTCCCGTTGTATGGAGATGATGAAGCCGGAGGGACAGAAGCTGGCGGCTGAAAACGCGAGGAAGCACGGCATCGACGGTATCGTCGTGATCGGCGGAGACGGCTCTTTCAAGGGAGCGCAGCGTCTCTCGGAGAACGGGATCAACACCATCGCGCTGCCGGGAACCATCGATCTGGATATCGCCTGCACGGAGTACACCATCGGATTTGATACGGCGGTGAATACGGCAGTGGAGGCCATTGACAAGATTCGTGACACCTCGGCTTCTCATGAGCGTTGCTCTATCATCGAGGTGATGGGACGGACGGCAGGACATATCGCGCTTTGGTCCGGTATTTCCAGCGGAGCGGATTACGCCTTGATTCCGGAGCGTTACGACGGAGATGAGTCGAAGATCATTGAGAAGATCATAAGCCGTCGGAAGGTCGGAAAAATGCACCACATCGTCATCAATGCCGAGGGCTGCGGAGATTCCTACGGATTGGCAGAGCGAATCGAGAAGGCTACCGGGATTGAAACCCGCGCGACCGTCATCGGTCATATGCAGCGGGGAGGAAACCCCACGGCGCAGGATCGTGTCTATGCATCGGCGTTCGGAGCGAAGGCGGTTGACCTCCTGATGGAAGGAAAGACCAACCGTGTGGTAGCATATAAGGACGGAGAGTTTGTAGACTACGACATCGACGAAGCGCTGGCGATGAAAAAAGACATCGATGAGCTTCTGTATGACCTGGTTCGCCGGTTGTCACGATAATTTTTAAATTAAAAACACCTGCTTTTGCGAAAGCAGGTGTTTTTTTATGTATTGATCAAATCTCTGAGACCGTGTTGTTACGCTGTCTCCTCTTCGGAATCATCGGCCGTCGTATCAGCCTCTGCTTCCGCTTCGGGCTCCGCCTCGGATTCCTCATCCTTTTTTCCGGACTCCGGCTTCAGTGTCACATAGTCACGATCGTCGTCGTCATCCTCGTCATAAAGATCGTTGTCGAAATCGTCATCGTAGTCATCCAGGTAGTCCTTCATGAGAACATTTTTCACGAAGTACAGCACACCGGCTGCGATGGCTGCCACAACCGACAGCGTGAATATAAACTTGAAAAACTTTTTCATAATATCCTCCATTCCGGTCGGGGACGAGTCGTCCCACCAATTGATATTACTATTCTACCGAAAAAGAATCGATTTGTAAAGGTTTTTTTTGGGAAACACTGTTTTAATCAGAGTTTCCCCAAAAAAAACGGGAGGATGCGCAGAAAATCGGCATGGAATGTGCTTGCGCTCCGATTTTCGCGCAGGAGAACGCAAGCGTTCTCCTATTTTATTTCGTCTCTTCCAGACGGACATTTCGGATATAGATGGTTGCCGTGGAGTCAGTTTTACCCATGTTGAACTCGACACGGCCGTTGTCATCGTCCTCGTCCTTCATCTTAAACTCGAACTCGTAGGTTTTCCACTTTTTCCCGAGTTTGACTTCGGTATCGTCCAGATAACGGATCCAGTCCACATCCGGTGCCGTGATGGCAGCCTTCATCGTTCGCGGCTCGTCGGCCTTGGCCTCGAAGGAATATTTATAGGTGCTGCCTTTTTTCATGGGCATCCCCGGCTGTACCAGCTGGACGGCATAGGCTTCCGTACCGGCGTTGGTGGAGGAGATGACCATCTCGCCGTCTCCGGTGATCTTGGCTTCACCCTCGCCGCCTTTCAGCAGAAGGAACTTCCACGAATCGTCGTCGTTCAGCGGCTCGTCTTCCTTGAAGTCACCGTTTGTGATAAAGTTGCCGGTGTCATCGGCCTCCTTAAACTTCACAACCTTCACAGGCTTCTGGACATTTTCGTCGTAGCTGTCTTTCTGGAACATGCGGACGTAATCCACACGCATCTGGGATCGCTCATCGTAAACCGTGGTTTCGTCCGGATCGCCCGGCCAGTCACCACCGACAGCGACATTCAGGATCACATGGAAGGGCTGGTTGAAGGGAGCGGGATACGGTTTTTCCTCCTGACCCTCGATGGCGGTGAACCAGTCACTGGTTTGGAAGTACTGCTGATCGTCCATATACCAGCGAATCTCCCCCGGTTCCCATTCGATAGCGAAGGTGTGATACTCGTGAGCATAGTCCCCCTCCGGAAGCTGGATGAAGCCCTGGTTTTGCTTGTGGGGTTCGCCGTAGTGGAGGGTTCCGTAGTTGATGTTGGTCTGATCTCCGAGAACCTCCATGATATCGATCTCTCCGCATTTCGGCCACTGTCCGTAGAATTCCTCATCCTGCGGCATCATCCAGAAGGCCGGGAGGAATCCCTTGCCCTCGGGTACCTTCAGCTTGGCTTCGATTCGTCCGTATTTGATATCGTGCTTGTTCTGCGTGTTGATACGGCCGGAGCGGATGATCGGATTTCCGCTTTCGAGGATGACCTCCTTCGGCCAGATGACCAGCTCGCCGTCCTCGACAAAGGCAAACTCTTCGTCGGTGACGTACTCCTGACGCTCGTGATTGACCCATCCGATGGAGTGTTTTTCACGGTTCCAGTCATCTTCGTTCAGTTTGTCTCCGTCGAACTCGTCGTGCCATACCAGATGATAGCCCTCCGGCGCCGGGATGTCCGCATCGGTCGCGGTTTCCTCCGTGGTTTCCTCGGTAGTTTCTTCGGCGGAGTCGTCGGCCGGTGCCGCTTCCTCGGTGCCGGCGCTGCCATTTTTCTGCTCCTCCTGCTTCCCGCATCCGAAAAGACAGGATGCTGTCAGAACAGCGGAAAGAAAAATTGCCATGCTTCGCTTCAGTTTTGTCATTTTTGAATCCTCCTTTTTGATTATATATTTAATTTTAGGTAATCCGGATCAGATTTCGACATCGGTTCAGCATTTCGTAGATTTCCTGTTTTCTGGGAATTGCCATATGGTCGCTGTCTTCGGCTCCGAAAGCGGCAAATCCCTTGATTTCGATCTGGCCGTACAGCCATTCGACTGCATCGGTGACGGTTTTTCTTCCGTCAAAGGTATGTTTTGACAGATGAACCAGAATCTGTGACAGGGCATCCACCTGCTCCCTGTCCACCAGCTGTTCGATATAGCGGAGTTCCACCTGTTCTTTGTTGACGGAGAATCCGTCGGTGCCTTGGGTTTTGGTTTTGATCCTCTCTCCCCGGTCGTGACCTCCGTTTTGTCTGCCGTGGCCACGGTACCCCCGGTCGCCGCCTCGTCGGTTGTCCTTGTTGTTACCATCTCCGCCGGCATCTCTTCCGGAATCTCCGGCTCCTCCACCGGATCCGAGCATGGCGGTCACCCTTCGCTTCGTGTCAAAGGATGCCGGAGGAAGTGTTCCGGTGCTTTTCAGCGGATAGGCAGCGGCTTCTTCTTGCGCCCGTTCGGTGATATCCATGGGAAGATACTGTTTCATCTGGATCACTCGGCTTGCTTTGTGAAAATAGGAGCCGGAGCTGCCGGCTACCAGGATGGTGGAAATCCCGTGTTTCTCGTATAGCTCCTCCACCCGGTCGATGAAGGGGATGATCGGCTCTTCGTCCCGGCTCACGACCTTCTGCATCAGTTCGTCCCGGATCATGAAGTTTGTTGCCGAGGTATCTTCATCGATGAGAAATGATTTCGCTCCGGATTCGATAGCTTCTACCGTAGAGGCGGCCTGGGACGTAGATCCGCTGGCATCCTCGGTAGAAAAATGGACCGTATCCTTCCCGTTCGGGAGATTCCGTATGAAAGCGGAGATATCGGTATTCTGGATACTGCGTCCGTCCTCGGCCCGCAGTTTCACGGCGGTGTCCTCGGTGATGACGAGTTCCCGTCCGTCTCCGGCGATGTGGTTATATACCCCCAGCTCCAGGGCGGAGAGAAGGGTGGATTTTCCGTGATATCCGCCACCCACGATCAGGGTGATCCCTTCGGGAATTCCCATTCCGCGAACCCTGCCTCTATGTGGAAAATCGAATTCGACAGCCATCGAATCAGGTGATTTAAAAGGGATTGCGTCTTTCATCGGGAGAGATGAGATCCCGCTTTTTCGCGGAAGGATGGAACCGTCGGCTACAAAGCAGATCAACCCACGTGTTTTCAGTTCTCTACGGGCGTAGTCCTGATCGTCTGCCAGGGCAGCGGCCCGGGTCAGTGTGTCCGGGATGTCGGCAGGGAAGACGGAGTCTTTTTGGCTGACCGACCGGTCAGTGGCGGGCGAGACATTTCCGCTGTCAGAGGAAGCGCCCCTTTCTTGTCGACTACCGATGTAGGCTCGCTGAAACAGGGACTTTTCCACGCATTTCGGTAGATAATCAAAGAGAATGCGGATCAGCTCGTCTGCCAGAACTGTCCGCCCTCTGGCCGGAAATCCCACCTGGAATCGGATGATCAGTGAACCGTTTGCCGGGTTCACCTGACAGGCGGATCGGGGCAGGATCTCCTGTCCCGGACGGCTGACTCCGATCAGCCCTGATTTTCCCGACCCATGGGCTTCTCCGTCAAACCGTCGTATCTCCCTGCCGAACTGCCGCAGGATCGTATCCTCCAGCGCGACCTTTCGCGACGGGGTTTCATATAGCGCCGGATCGAAACCGGCATCTTTTCCTTCTATATAAATGCTCAACCGTGACGGCGCAGCAAAGGGATCGCCCTGGACGTGGTCGATGGAAAGAGTATATGTCCCCCAATCATACCGCCCCTTCGTATCTTTGTAGGCGGGATATCCCCGGTGGTCGATCCGGTTCAGTATCTCGCGCAAATCGTCTTTTCGCATCGTTGCCTCCTCCCGTGTACTCTGTTTCTTCTATAATAATATAGTAAATTGATTCTGACAAGACTATATTTATCTTGATCAGAAGGTTGCTCGGGGTCGCGATCGTCACAGCAGTTTTTTCACAGGCTCAAAAACTGCATGTGACTGCCGCCCCTCGATGAACCATATTATGAGATAGCATACGGCTTACTAAACTTTAATTTACTGAAGATCGTTCTTTCCTACATTTTATCAACCCAGGATATCATCAACAGTTTTCACGCGAGGGGACTTGAGCGAACGTCGTTGCGCAGGCGAGGTTTATAAAACTCGAAGAGTTTTATCGAGCCGCACAACGCGACGTTCGTGAACGGTGCGAACGGATCCCCGAGCGAAAACTGTTGAGGATATCCGTGGAATTTTTGATAAATTTAAAAAAAGTACTTGCAATTTCAGAATTCCTGTGTTAGAATAGCGTTTGCTGTGACATGATAGCGATGAAGCGGAGGTTGCTGCCCAGGCAGAACGATATCTACTGTGTGATATCGGGAACACCGTTACTAAGGCAGGTTTTTCGTGGAGCGAATGTCAAGGGCCGGATTCCGATTCCGATCAGCAATCGAAGACGAACGGCCGACAATCATGACGACAAGTCACTGTACAGATGCATAGTTTCCGCCTCAGAGCGGATAAACGTGTGAATCCATGCCGTGAGAGTAGTCTTACGGTCAATATTTTTGAAACGATCATGGACACACACGGATGAGTGTACAGTCACCGCTTGTCGTACTACCTAATTAATAGTACGAAAAGGAGGCGACTATTTTTATGGCAAGTAAAAAAAGTCAAAAACTGAGAATCATTCTGAAGGCGTATGATCACCAGATCATCGACATGGCAGCATCGAAGCTGGTAGACACCGTGACCAAGACCGGAGCTAAGGTTTCCGGACCGGTACCGATGCCGACCAAGAGGGAGGTCATCACGATCCTCCGTGCGGTTCATAAGTATAAGGATTCGCGTGAGCAGTTCGAGCAGAGAACCCACAAAAGACTGATCGATGTACTCAGCCCGTCACAGAAGACGGTAGACGCTCTGACCAGAGTGGATCTTCCGGCAGGAGTTGCCATCGACATTCAGATGAAGAAGTAATTCCTCATGAAGCCGCCCTAATGAAAGCCGAAGATCAAAAAGGTTTTCCACTTAGGGAAGAGGAACGAAAACAAAATCCGAAAAACAAACGTAGGAAGAATGGAGGAAATCATGAAAAAGGCTATCGTAGCAACCAAGATTGGTATGACGCAGGTATTTGACGAGAACGGCGTGATGACACCGGTTACCGTCCTGAAGGCAGGCCCGGTATATGTCACCCAGATCAAGACCGAGGAGAATGACGGTTATTCAGCAGTGCAGGTCGCATACGGCGATATCCGTGAGAAGCTTCTCACAAAGCCGGTTAAGGGTCACCTCGCCAAAGCAGGCGTAGATAATAAGAGATTCATCACAGAGTTCAAGTTTGAGAACACAGAGGAGTTTGAGCTCGGACAGGAGATCAAAGCCGATATCTTCGAGGCAGGAGATATGGTGGATGTTTCGGCAAAGACCAAAGGAAAAGGATTCCAGGGTGCCATCAAGCGTCACGGTCAGTCCCGCGGACCGATGGGACACGGTTCCAAGTTCCATCGTCATGCCGGATCGAACGGATCCGCATCCGATCCGAGTAAAGTATTCAAGGGCAAAAAAATGCCCGGACAGATGGGCGCAGTCAACGTCACCATCCAGAATCTCCAGGTAGTCCGTGTGGACGCCGAGGAGGGACTGCTTCTGATCAAGGGTGCGGTACCGGGACCGAAAAAGTCCACCGTCATTGTAAAGGAAGCAGTAAAAGCAAACGCATAATCGCAGCTATTTTTATAGAAGAAAAGAAAAAGGAGGAACAGACAGATGGCAAGCGTATCTGTTTACAATATGGACGGCAAGGAAGTGGAAAAGCTCGACATTAACGATGCTGTATTTGCCGCTCCGATCAACGAGCACCTGCTCCATAAAGCAGCCCGTCTGCAGCTGGCCAACAAGCGTCAGGGCACGCAGAAGGCAAAAACCCGTTCCGAGGTTCGCGGCGGTGGCCGTAAGCCCTGGAGACAGAAGGGAACCGGTCATGCAAGACAGGGATCCATCCGTTCTCCGCAGTGGACCGGAGGTGGTGTGGTATTTGCACCGACACCGAGAGACTACAGCTTCAAGATGAACCGCAAGGAGAAGGAAGTCGCACTCAAGTCGGCACTCTCCGCTAAAGTGAAGGACGAACAGCTTTTCGTAGTAGACGAGTTCAAGTTTGATGAGCCGAAGACGAAGACCATGAACGAGCTTCTCGCCAAAATCGGTGTAGGAAAGGCATTCATCGTACTGGGCGGCGACGGACAGGAGGCACCCAGTGACGCACAGAAAAATGCAGCGCTCTCCGCGAGAAACCTTCAGGGAGTTCGCAGCGCATACTTCCTTCGCAAGGAAGACAAGGATGCCGGAAAGGTAGATGTCTCCAGCGGACTGAATGTATACGACATTCTGAAGTATGACGCTCTCATTATTGAGAAAAATGCCATCAAGGCAATCGAGGAGGTGTATGCATAATGGCTGATATCAAGTATTACGATGTAATCCTGAAGCCGGTCATCACCGAGAGCTCGATGGAAGGCATGGATTACAAGAAATATACATTCTATGTACATACGGACGCAACCAAGACAATGATCAAGGATGCGATCGAGAAGATGTTCCCGGGTACAGAGGTTGCCAAGGTGAACACGATGAATGTGTCCGGCAAGACCAAGCGTCGCGGCCGCACACAGGGACTGACAGCCAAGCGCAAGAAAGCAATCGTATGGCTGACAGAGGAAAGCGCAGACATCGAGATTTTTGAAGGATTGTGATGAAAGGAGAAAGTCATGGGAATCAAGAGCTATAACCCATATACCCCTTCGAGGAGAAATATGACCGGTTATGATTTCGCCGAGATCACAACCGATAAACCGGAGAAGAGCCTGGTAGCACCGCTGAAAAAGAATGCGGGACGAAACGCTCAGGGAAAGATCACGGTACGTCATCGTGGAGGCGGTAACCGCAGAAAGTACAGAATCATTGATTTCAAGAGAAATAAAGATGGTATTCCGGCAACGGTAAAAACCATCGAATATGATCCGAACCGTACCGCTAACATCGCGCTGCTCAGCTATGCAGACGGTGAGAAGAGATACATCCTCGCACCGGCCGGACTGAAAGTAGGCGATGTGCTGATGAACGGTGAGGGAGCAGAGATCCGCGTAGGAAACTGCATGGAAATGAAGGACATGCCGGTTGGTACACAGATTCATAACATCGAGATGTATCCCGGACATGGCGGCCAGCTGGTTCGTGCCGCAGGCACAAGCGCTCAGCTGATGGCAAAGGAAGGTAAATACGCTATCCTGCGTATGCCCTCCGGCGAGATGCGGATGGTTCCGATCATCTGCCGCGCGACCATCGGTGTTATCGGAAACGGTGAGCACAACCTGGTCAACATCGGTAAAGCAGGAAGAAAACGTCATATGGGTATCCGCCCGACAGTCCGCGGTTCTGTCATGAACCCCAACGACCATCCGCATGGTGGTGGTGAGGGTAAGGCTCCGGTAGGACGTCCGGGACCGTGTACGCCTTGGGGTAAACCGGCTCTCGGTTACAAGACCCGCAAGAAGAACAAGCTGTCGAACAAGATGATCATCCGTCGCAGAGACGGTAAGGCTCTTGCCAAATAATAGGAGGTTAGCATATGTCACGTTCATTGAAGAAGGGACCCTTCGCAGACAAATCGTTACTGAAGAAGATTGATGCGATGAATGAGTCCGGAGATAAATCTGTGATCAAGACCTGGTCACGTCGTTCTACCATCTTCCCGGCATGGGTCGGTCACACGATCGCTGTTCATGACGGAAGAAAACATGTTCCGGTGTACATCACCGAGGATATGGTTGGCCACAAGCTGGGTGAGTTTGTAGCAACAAGAACCTACCGCGGCCATGGTAAGGACGAGAAGAGACGATAAAATAACGTATGAAAGGAGGTCTCTAAAGTGGCTAAGGGACATAGAACACAGATAAAAAAAGAGAGAAATCAGGAAAATAAAGAGACAAGACCTTTTGCCAGATTGAGTTTTGCCCGTATGTCGGTTCAGAAGGCAGAATACGTCCTGGCAGCAATTCGGGGAAAGGATGTTGCGACCGCTCAGGCGATCCTGGCATACAATCCCAGATATGCATCCACGGTGATCGGAAAGCTTTTGAAGTCTGCTATCGCCAACGCAGAGAACAACAACGGACTGGATCCGGACAATCTCTATGTGGATGAGTGTTTTGCAGGCAAGGCAACGACGATGAAGCGAATCCGTCCGAGGGCTCGCGGTATGGCATACAGGATTGAGAAAAGAACCTGCCATATCACCATTATTCTGAACGAGAGATAAGAAAGGAGATCAAGATGGGACAGAAGGTTAATCCTCACGGCTTAAGAGTCGGCATCATCAAGGACTGGGATTCCAGATGGTATGCAGACGGAAAGGATTTCTCGGATAATCTTGTCGAGGACTACAATATCCGTGAGTTTTTGAAAAAAAGATTGTACAGTGCCGGGATCTCCAAAATCGAGATCGAGCGATCCACAGATCGTGTGAGAGTACTGGTATTCACCGCAAAACCCGGTGTGGTAATCGGAAAAGGCGGTGCGGAGATCGAGCAGCTGAAAAAAGAGCTGAGCGCATACTCTACGAAAAAGGTACTGGTTGATATCAAGGAAGTGAAAAGACCGGACAGCGATGCACAGCTGGTAGCAGAGAACATCGCTGAGCAGCTGGAGCGTCGTATCTCCTTCCGTCGTGCGATGAAGTCCTGCATGGGACGTGCGATGAAGGCAGGAGCAAAGGGAATCAAAACAGCGGTTTCCGGACGTCTGGGCGGTGCCGATATGGCACGTACCGAGTTCTACAGCGAGGGCAACATCCCCCTGCAGACACTCCGTGCCGACATCGACTACGGTTTTGCAGAGGCAGATACAACCTATGGACAGATCGGTGTAAAAACCTGGATCTACCATGGCGAAATCCTTCCTACCAAGGATAATAAAAAGAAACAGAACAAGGAAGGGAGTGATAAATAATGTTAATGCCGAAGAGAGTAAAGAGGCGCAAGCAGTTCCGTGGCTCTATGAGAGGAAAGGCATTGCGTGGAAATAAAATCACCTATGGTGAGTATGGTCTGGTAGCTACGGAGCCTCATTGGATCAAGTCCAATCAGATCGAGGCAGCCCGTATTGCGATGACCCGTCACACCAAGCGTGGTGGTAAAGTATGGATCAAGATTTTCCCGGATAAGCCGGTAACGAAGACACCGGCTGAGACCCGAATGGGTAAAGGTAAAGGTGCCCTGGAGTACTGGGTAGCAGTTGTGAAGCCGGGCCGTGTGATGTTTGAGATCGCCGGTGTTCCGCAAGAGGTAGCACGCGAGGCGCTTCGTCTGGCAATGCACAAGCTTCCCGTAAAGTGCAAGATTGTTTCCAAGGCCGATTTGGAAGGAGGTGCGGGCAGTGAAGAGTAAGGATTTTACAAACAACCTCAAGGGAATGTCCGTAGAAGAGCTGAACGATGAGCTGGTAGCAGCAAAAAAAGAGCTTTTCAACCTGAGATTTCAGAACGCAACCAATCAGCTTGATAATACAAGCCGGATTAAGGAAGTAAGAAGGAATATCGCCCGTATTCAGACCGTGCTGAACGAAACCGTAAGCGCGGCAGAAGCGTAAGGAGGTAAGATATCGTGGAAAGAAATTTGAGAAAAACACGAACCGGTAAGGTTGTCAGTGACAAGATGAACAAGACGATCACGGTTGCGGTTGTGGACAATGTAAAGCATCCTCTTTATGGAAAGATCATGAAGAGAACCTATAAGCTGAAGGCACACGATGAAGAGAATCAGGCAGGAATCGGTGACACGGTCCGCGTGATGGAGACCAGACCGCTTTCGAAGGACAAGAGATGGCGCCTGGTTGAGATCATCGAGAAAGCCAGATAATAGGAGGTTGAAAAATGGTACAGCAGGAAACCAGACTGAAGGTTGCCGATAATACCGGTGCGAAGGAGCTTCTTTGCATCCGCGTGCTCGGCGGTTCAGTGAGAAGATATGCCGCTGTCGGTGACATCATCGTTGCCGCAGTCAAGGATGCAACGCCGGGTGGCGTTGTGAAAAAGGGCGATGTCGTAAAGGCTGTTGTCGTACGTACAGTGAAACAGATTCGTCGCCCGGATGGTTCATACATCCGTTTTGATGAGAACGCTGCCGTGATCATCAAGGATGACAAGACACCGAGAGGAACCCGTATTTTTGGACCGGTAGCCAGAGAGCTTCGTGACAAACAGTTTATGAAGATCGTCTCCCTCGCACCGGAAGTACTGTAAGGAGGAACGCGGTTATGGCAATGTCAAAGATCAAGAAAAATGACACCGTTCGCGTGATCACCGGTGTCGACAAAGGCAAAGAAGGAAAAGTCATCGATGTAAAAGATGGCAAAGTTAAAGTAGAAGGCATCAACAAGGCAACGTTGCATGTAAAGCCGAATCAGGCCAACACCAAGGGCGGTATCGTGGAGGAGGAGAGATACTTCGATATCTCCAACGTGATGCTCGTCGTAGGCGGAAAGACCACACGCGTGGGCTTTCGTGAGGAGAACGGCTCCAAGGTTCGCTATGCAAAGGCAACCGGAACCCTGATCGATTGATAGAGAGGAGGAGACTTGTGTCAAGATTAAGAGAACAGTTCGACAAGGAAATTGTCGATGCTATGATGAAAAAGTTCGAATACAAGAACAAAATGCAGGTACCGAAACTCGAGAAGATCGTAATCAACATGGGTGTCGGTGAGGCCAAGGAGAATTCCAAGGTTCTCGATTCCGCAATCAGTGATCTGGAGATCATCTCCGGTCAGAAAGCGGTGGTTTGCCGGGCAAAGAAATCCGTCGCTAACTTCCGTCTTCGTGAGGGACAGGCAATCGGTTGCAAGGTAACACTTCGCGGCGAGAAAATGTATGAGTTTGCGGATCGTCTGATCAACCTGGCTCTTCCGCGAGTACGAGATTTCCGTGGTGTGAATCCGAATGCGTTTGACGGTCGCGGAAACTATGCTCTGGGAATCAAGGAGCAGCTGATTTTCCCGGAAATCGAGTATGACAAGGTAGACAAGGTTCGTGGTATGGATATCATTTTTGTAACAACGGCGCACACCGACGAGGAAGCCAGAGAGCTTCTCTCACAGTTCGGAATGCCGTTCAAGAAATGATAGAGTAAACAACCACATTGAAAGGATGGAATGATCATGGCAAAAACAGCGATGAAAATAAAGCAGCAGCGGAAGCCGAAGTTTTCGACCAGGGCTTATACCCGTTGCAAGCTGTGTGGTCGTCCGCACAGTGTTTTGAGAAAGTATGGTATTTGCAGAGTATGTTTCCGTGAACTGGCTTACAAAGGTCAGATTCCGGGCGTGAAGAAATCCAGTTGGTAAAAGGAGGTACATATCATGACTATGAGTGATCCGATCGCAGATATGCTGACGAGAATCCGCAATGCGAATACGGCAAAGCATGACACGGTAGATATTCCTTCTTCCAAGATGAAGGTTTCTATCGCGGAGATCCTCAAAAAAGAGGGTTATATCAAGGATTATGAGATTCAGAAGGATGAGAAGGGCTTCGAGAGCATCCATGTCATTATGAAATACGGCAAGGATAAAAATGAGAAGATCATTTCCGGTCTGAAGCGTATTTCAAAGCCGGGACTTCGTGTTTACGCAAACACGGATGAGTTGCCGAAGGTACTGGGCGGACTTGGTATCGCCATCATCTCGACGAACAAAGGTGTCCTGACGGACAAGGAAGCACGTAAGGAAAACGTCGGCGGCGAAGTGCTCGCCTTCGTATGGTAAAAAAATAGGAGGATAACGGCATGTCACGAATTGGAAGAATGCCTATCGCGGTACCGGCCGGAGTTACAGTCGATATTGCAGAAAATAATCAGGTGACGGTAAAAGGTCCGAAGGGAGAGCTTTCCAGAAAGCTTGCTTCGGAGATGAAGATTGAAAAAGACGGCGAGGAGATCAAGGTTACCCGCCCGAACGATTTGAAAAAAATGAAGTCCCTGCACGGACTGACGAGAACGCTGATCAACAACATGATCATCGGCGTGACCGAGGGGTATGAAAAGCGCCTTGAGGTTAACGGAGTCGGTTATCGTGCTGCTAAGCAGGGGAAAAAGCTTACTCTTTCCCTGGGATTCTCACATCCGGTTGAGATGGAGGATCCGGAAGGCGTGGAGGTTAAGGTTGACGGACAGAACCTGATCATTGTCAGCGGAATTGACAAAGAAAAGGTTGGTCAGTACGCAGCGGAGATCCGCGAGAAGAGACCGCCGGAGCCGTATAAGGGCAAGGGTATCAAATACGATTACGAAGTGATCCGCCGCAAGGCCGGAAAGACCGGTAAGTAAGGAAAGGAGGCAGAGAAATGGTAAAGAAAATATCACGTAGTGAAGTTCGTGAGAACAAGCACAGACGTATTCGCAGCCGTTTGTCAGGCACTCCTGAGAAACCGCGTCTGTCCGTGTTCCGCAGCAACAATCACATGTATGCACAGGTAATTGATGACGAAGCAGGAAACACGATTGTTTCAGCTTCTACCGTCCAAGCGGATGTGAAGAAGGGTCTTGATAAAACCAACAATGTCGAAGCTGCCAAGAAGCTCGGTGAGGTAATCGCGAAGAAGGCACTGGACAATGGTATCAAAACAGTTGTCTTCGATCGTGGAGGTTACATCTATCAGGGCAAAGTAAAAGCATTGGCAGAGGCCGCCAGAGAAGCCGGCCTGGAATTCTAATAGGAGGTTACTATGAGACGAGATAATCGTGATAACAAAGTAGAAGAAGAAAGCGAATTCGAGGACAATGTCGTAACGATCAAGCGAGTAACAAAGGTCGTTAAGGGTGGTCGTAACATGCGCTTTACTGCTCTCGTGGTTGTCGGAGATAAAAACGGTCGCGTAGGCGCCGGTCTCGGAAAAGCAACCGAGATTCCGGAAGCGATCCGCAAGGGCAAGGAAGCTGCGATGAAGAGTATGATCACAGTTCCTCTGGATGAGAACAAGAGTATCCCTCATGATAACATCGGAAACTTCGGAAGCGCTAACGTGCTGATGAAGAGATCTCCGGAGGGTACCGGAATCATCGCCGGTGGTCCGGCGCGTGCGGTTCTGGAGCTGGCTGGTTTCAAGAACATCCGTACCAAGTCGCTGGGATCCAGAAATAAGCAGAATGTAGTATTGGCAACCATCGAGGGTCTGAAAGGCCTGAAGACACCGGAAGAGGTAGCAAGACTTCGCGGCCTGTCGGTGGATGAGGTGCTTGGTTAAAAATCAGGAGGATTTGAACAATGGCTAATTTGAAAATCACACTTGTGAAATCGCCCATCGGAGCAATCCCTAAGCACCGTAAAACGGTGGAGGCCATGGGACTCCGTAAGCTGAATAAAACCGTTGAGATGCCGGATAATCCGGCCGTTCGCGGAATGATTGACCAGGTGAGACATCTGGTGAAAGTTGAGGAGGCTTGAGCATAGCTCAAACCAACTGCTTTAATTAGTAAGGAGGATACTATGAACTTAAGCAATTTATCACCGGCCGAAGGATCAAAGCATGACAATACCTTCCGTCGTGGCCGTGGTCATGGATCCGGCAACGGAAAAACAGCCGGAAAAGGACATAAAGGTCAGAAGGCCCGTTCCGGAGCTCCCAGACTCGGATTCGAGGGTGGACAGCTTCCGCTGTATCGTCGCCTTCCCAAAAAAGGTTTCACCAACATTAATTCCAAAGAGATTATCGGAATCGGTGTAGGCCGTCTGAATATTTTTGATGACGGTGCCGAGGTTACGGTAAAGGCTTTGATGGAAAAGGGAATCGTCAGCAATCCGAAGGATGGTGTGAAGATTCTCGGAAATGGCGAGATTACAAAAAAATTAACCGTGAAAGTGAACGCTTTCTCAAAGAGTGCAGCTGAGAAGATCGAAGCTGCAGGTGGAAAAGCAGAGGTGATCTAATGTTTGAGACCATTCAAAATGCGTTTAAAACCAAAGAAATCCGCATGAAGCTGCTTTATGTGCTGGTAGCGATCGTGATCATCCGTATCGGATGTAACATCCCGGTGCCGGGCGCCAACGTAGACTTCATGAAGGAGATTTTCGACAGTAACAAGTCACTGGGACTTCTGGATGTCATGACCGGTGGTTCGTTCTCGCGTATGTCTATTTTTGCGCTGAACATCACCCCGTACATCACGGCATCCATCATCCTGCAGCTTCTCACCATCGCGATCCCGCGTCTGGAGGAGATGCAGAAGGACGGAGAAGACGGACGGAAGAAGATTAACGAGTATACCCGTTATCTTTCCATCGTGCTGGCTGTCATCGAGGGTGTGGCTATCGTTATCGGTTTCCGGAATCAGGGTCTGTTCGATTCTTCAACCGGATACACCGGACTGGTTGTCGCTGTGGTATCCCTTACAGCAGGAGCTGCCTTCCTGATGTGGCTCGGTGAGCAGATCACGGAGAAGGGTGTCGGAAACGGTATTTCCATCGTACTTCTGGTGAATATCGTGGCGAGAATCCCGAGTGATCTTTCCAACCTGTACAAAACATACATCTCCGGTGCCTCGAACGTCACCAACGCCATCGTGGCAGGTGTGATCATTGTCGGCGTCATCGTTGCGATGTATGTGTTCATTGTATGGCTGCAGGACGGCGAGCGTCGTATCCCGGTTCAGTATGCGAAGAAGGTTCAGGGGAACAAAATGACGGGCGGAAACGCCAGCCATATTCCGCTGAAGGTAAACACCGCCGGCGTTATCCCGGTCATTTTCGCCAGCTCTATGATGAGTTTGCCGGTTATCATCGCCAGCTTCGCGGGCGTGACACCGAAGACCGGACCGGATGCAACTCTGTTCCAGAAGTTTTTGACGGTTTGTAACCAGTCTGACTGGTGTAAGATCGGAAGCTGGTCGGAGTTCAAGTATACGCTGGGTCTTCTGATTTACATTGTACTGGTGATATTCTTTGCGTATTTCTATACCTCTGTCACATTCAATCCGTTGGAGATTTCCAACAACATGAAGAGGCAGGGTGGATTTATCCCCGGTATCCGTCCGGGTAAACCGACAACCGAGTATCTGACGACGGTACTGAACAGTATCATCTTCATCGGTGCGATCGGTATGTGTATCGTCTGCGTGCTCCCGATTTTCTTCTCGGGTGCGTTTGGAGCGGATGTGTCGTTCTCGGGTACGTCGTTGATCATCGTCGTCGGCGTTATCATAGAGACCGTGAAACAGATCGAGTCGCTTGTGTTGGTAAGGCACTACAAGGGATTTTTGGGGTACTAAATTCATCTGAGCGCTCGCGCGGTCGTGGATTTTCTTTCTCGACCGCACGATGGAAGTGCGGATCTCAAAAGAAAACCACTGCCGCGAGCGCGGGATGTTTGGAGATTGAAAAATGATTGGAGGGTTTGCATGAAGATAGTAATGTTGGGTGCACCGGGTGCAGGTAAGGGAACACAAGCGAAGATGATCTCTGAGAAATATAATATTCCTCATATTTCCACCGGAGATATTTTCCGGGCGAATATCAAAGAGGGTACTGAGCTTGGAAAGAAAGCAAAGGCTTATATGGATGAGGGAAAACTCGTGCCGGATGAGCTGACCTGTGATCTGGTTGTGGATCGTATCGCTCAGGATGATGCGGCAAACGGTTATGTACTGGATGGGTTCCCGCGGACGATTCCTCAGGCTGAGGCGTTGACAAACGCATTGAACGCCAGAGGAGAGAAGCTGGATTTCGCTATCGATGTCGAGGTTCCCGATGAGAACATCGTAAACCGTATGAGCGGACGTCGTGCCTGTGTGAAATGTGGTGGTACCTATCATATCAAGTACAATCCGACCAAGGTTGAGGGCGTCTGTGATGCCTGCGGCGGTGAGCTGACACTCCGTGATGATGACAAGCCGGAGGTGGTTGCCGATCGTTTGAAGGTTTATCATGAGCAGACACAGCCTCTGATTGATTATTATAGCAAAGAGGGAATATTGAAAGAGGTTGACGGAACCGTAGATTTGAAGGATGTCTTTGATGCCATCGTCGGCATCCTCGGATGAGGAGGAAACCATGTCAAAGTCAGATATGATAGAAATCGAAGGGACTGTCATTGAGAAGCTTCCGAACGCTATGTTCCAGGTTGAGCTGGAAAACGGACACAAGGTTCTGGCTCATATCAGCGGTAAGCTTCGCATGAACTACATCCGGATCCTACCGGGTGACAAGGTAACGTTGGAGCTCTCGCCGTACGACCTGACAAAGGGTAGAATCGTATGGAGAGATAAGTAAACTCCATATTAAGAAAGGAGGATCACTATGAAGGTCAGATCGTCAGTTAAGCCGATTTGCGAAAAATGCAAGGTGATCAAAAGAAAGGGTCGGATCAGAATTATCTGTGAGAACCCGAAACACAAACAGCGTCAAGGATAAAAAAAGCTCCATGATTTCCACGCTTTGAAAAGACCAAAACGTGAAATCGCCGAGCAAAGCTCGGGAGTTTTCCCGCTTTCAGTCTGCGACTGAAAGCTTCTAAATCCAGATAGATTTGAATGCTTTTTGTGTTATGGCGTCTGCGGGCGCTGTGATACCGCGGGGGTCGGGTACCGGCTCCAGGAGTTTTCCCAGTTCCTGTTTACAGGGGCGTTCGCGGTTTAAGGCAACTTATTAACATTTTTAAGTAGGAAAGAGAGGAAAAACATGGCTCGTATCAGTGGTGTAGATTTGCCGAGAGAAAAGCGCGTAGAGATAGGTCTTACCTATATTTATGGAATTGGTCTTTCGAGCTCTCAGAGAATCCTGAAGGAGGCCGGAGTGGATCCGGATATCCGTTGCAAGGATCTCTCCGACGATGATGTGGACAAGATCCGTAAGGTCATCGAGGAGACTCAGGTGGTTGAGGGTGATCTTCGTCGTGAGGTTGCGCTGAATATCAAGCGCCTTCAGGAGATCGGCTGCTATCGTGGAATCCGTCACAGAAAAGGACTCCCGGTTCGCGGACAGAAGACAAAGACCAACGCCCGTACACGCAAAGGTCCGAAGCGTACCGTGGCGAATAAAAAGAAGTAAGGAGGGTAAGATAAATGGCTAAACAGGTAGCGAAAAAATCGACTAAAAAGCGTGCCAAGAAGAATATAGACCGTGGACAGGCGCATATTCAGGCATCGTTTAACAATACGATCGTGACGCTGACCGATATGGAAGGCAACGCGATTTCATGGGCCAGTGCCGGTGGACTGGGCTTCCGCGGAAGTAAAAAGTCTACGCCCTATGCGGCACAGATGGCAGCAGAGACTGCTGCAAAAGCAGCTCTCCCGCATGGTTTGAAGACGGTAGAAGTGATGGTAAAAGGACCGGGCTCAGGTCGTGAGGCAGCGATCCGTGCGATCCAGGCTTGCGGAATTGAGGTAACCAGTATCCGCGACGTAACACCGGTACCGCACAACGGCTGCAGACCGCCGAAGAGAAGGAGGGTTTAATCATGGCAAGAGATATGACACCGGTATTGAAGAGATGCCGTTCACTGGATTTGGATCCTGTATACCTCGGGATCGACAAAAAATCAAAGAGAAATGCCCGTCAGGGGAAAAAGCTTTCCGAGTATGGTCAGCAGCTTCGTGAGAAGCAGAAGGCAAAGTTCATCTATGGTGTACTGGAGAAGCCGTTCCGTAACTATTTTGCCCGTGCACAGAAGGCAAAGTGGGGAACCACCGGTGATAACCTGATGATCCTTCTGGAGCTTCGTCTGGACAACGTTTTGTTCCGTCTGGGCTTCGCCAGAACCAGGAAAGAGGCCAGACAGATCGTTGATCACAAGCATGTGCTGGTAAACGGAAAATGTGTAAACATCCCGTCTTATTCTCTGAAAAAGGGCGATGTAATTGAAATCAAAGAGAAACATAAGGGTGGTCCTCGTTACAAGGAGATTCTCGGAGTAACCGGCGGAAGAACCGTTCCGGCATGGCTGGAGTCGAATTCCGAAGCACTCTCCGGAACCGTTTTGGAGTATCCGACGAGAACCGAGATCGATGTACCGGTTAATGACGTGTTGATTGTCGAGTTGTACTCGAAATAATCATTTGTCTGATAAGGGGGTACCTAAGTGTTTGAATTTAATAAACCAAAGATTGATATTATTGAGATTTCAGAAGATCACAAATTCGGTCGATTTGTCGTAGAACCGCTGGAGCGTGGCTACGGTACGACCCTCGGCAATTCGTTGCGCAGGATCATGCTTTCGAGTCTGCCGGGTGCAGCTGTTTCAAGTATCAAGATTAACGGTGTTGTCCATGAGTTCAGTTCGATTCCCGGCGTAAAGGAAGATGTCACCGAAATCGTGATGAATATCAAAAATCTTGCGATCAAAAACAATGCGGAGGATCCCACGGTACCGGTTACCATGTATGTTGACAGTACCGGATCCGGCGTGGTGACGGCAGCGGATATCAAAAAGAGCTCGGACATCGAGATTGTCAATGAAGATCAGGTGATCGCGACTCTGAACGGTGGCGCGGATTCCAGTCTTTATATCGAGATGACGGTAACCAGCGGTCGTGGATATGCAAGCTCGGATAAAAATAAAAAGAACGAGCAGATGAACGTCGATGCGATCGCCATCGATTCAATCTATACACCGATTGAGAGAGTGAACATCAAAGTTGAAGATACCCGTGTCGGACATATCACAGACTTTGATAAGCTTACTTTGGATGTATACACCAACGGAACACTTGCGCCGGATGAGGCAGTCAGCCTTGCGGCCAAGGTGCTCAGTGAGCATTTGAAGTCCTTCATCGACCTGTCGGAGAAGGCGAAGAATGCAGAAGTGATCGTTGAGCCGAATGCGGATGATACGAAGAAAGTGATGGATATGAGCATCGACGAACTCGAGCTTTCCGTCCGTTCTTACAACTGCCTGATGAGGGCAAATATCAAAACCGTTGAGGAACTCACAAACAAGACAGCCGATGAGATGATGAAGGTTCGTAATCTGGGACGCAAGTCTCTGGATGAAGTTCGGGCGAAGTTGAAGGAACTCGGCCTTTCACTGTCTGATGGCGATTGATAAAGAAATGGAGGATAACAATGGCTGGTTATAGAAAACTGGGCAGAACGTCCAGTCAGAGAAAAGCGCTGCTGCGCAATCAGGTGACCAACCTGATCTATCACGGCAGAATCGTGACCACGGAAGCAAAGGCCAAGGAGATCCGCAAGATCACGGAAGGTCTGATTGCCATGGCTGTACGTGAGAAGGATAATTTTGAGATGGTTACCGTCGAGCAGAAGGTTCCGAAAAAGGACGTTGACGGAAGACGTATGAAGGAAAGCAAGGATGGCAAAAATGTTGTCATTTATGATACGGTGAGCAAGGAGATCAAGAAGGATTCTCCGTCCCGTCTTCATGCGCGTCGTCAGATGAAGAAGGTTCTGTATCCGATCAAGGAGGTTCCGAAGGAGACGGCAGGTCGCAAAAAGGGAACCAAGGAGATCGATCTGACCAACAAGCTTTTCGACGAGATCGCACCGAAGTATGCCAACCGGAACGGTGGTTATACCCGGATCGTGAAGATCGGACCCCGCAAGGGTGATGCAGCTATGGAAGTAGTTATTGAATTGGTATAAGGATATGCTTCGAGCTGAAAAAATAACATATGAATATATCCGTCGCGATGATCACGACGAGGTAGTAGCGGTGGAGACAGCGTTGGACGCTGTCTCTTTTCGCATTGAATCAGGACAGTTTATCGGGATTATGGGGGCCAACGGATCGGGAAAATCCACACTGGCTAGGCATATGAATGCGCTTCTGGTTCCCGAGGAGGGAACCCTGTGGGTGGATGATATCGATACCTCGGACAACGATATGGTGTTCGAGATTCGTACCCGGGTCGGGATGATTTTTCAGAATCCGGATAACCAGATCGTCCATGATATCGTCGAGGACGATGTGGCGTTCAGCCCGGAGAATCTCGGAATACCGACACAGGAAATCCGTCAGCGGGTGGATGAGGCACTGGCGATGGTCGGTCTGGAGAACGCGGCCACCGAGTCACCGATGCGGTTATCCGGCGGACAGAAGGCGCGGGTAGCGATCGCCGGCGTTCTGGCGATGCGACCGAAGTGTATCGTTTTGGACGAGTCGACGGCCATGCTGGATCCGGCCGGCCGTGAGGAGGTTTTGGAGCAGGTGTTCCGGTTGAACCGGGAGGAAGGGATCACGGTGATCTGGATCACGCATTTTCCGGAGGAGATTGCGGAGGCGGATCAGGTGTTTATCATGGATAGGGGAAAGCTGGCGATGAACGGGACTCCGCGGGAGGTGTTCTCCCGTGTGGGACAGCTGTATGACATCGGGCTTTCGGTGCCGGAGGTGACACGGATTGCTTATGAAGCGGGGATTACCGGTGTCCTGAGTGTTGATGAGTTGGTTGAAAAGGTTATTGGTCGCTGATTATGGAAATACTGTTAAACAAAGTGTCTTATATCTATGACGAGGGGATGGCGTATGAGAAGCATGCGCTGGCCGGCGTGGATTTGAAGATAGAGCAGGGGGAGTTTATCGGGATTGTCGGGAAGACAGGTTCCGGGAAGTCCACTCTGGTGAAGATGCTGAACGGGTTGCTGAAGCCGACGTTCGGTGGAGTCTATATCGACGGGAAGGATATCGGTGACCGGGATTATCCTTTGAGTGTTCTGCGCGGGCGGATCGGGATGGTTTTTCAGTATCCGGAGCAGCAGCTTTTTGAAAGCTCGGTGATCAAGGATGTGGAGTTCGGACCGACCAATCAGGGATTGGATGAATTGCAGGTGGAACTGCGTTCCTTTGAAGCCCTGAAGGCGGTGGGGATCGGTGAGGATCTGCTGGATGCTTCACCGTTGCAGTTGTCCGGCGGACAGAAAAGGCGAGTGGTCATCGCCGGTGTTCTGGCGATGCAACCGGAGGTTCTGGTACTGGATGAGCCTACGGCGGGTCTGGATGCAGAGGGACAGAGGTCTATTTTTGAACTTCTGCAGCGATTGAACAAAGAGGGTGGGATTACGATTATTTTTATCTCCCATCGTATGGAGGATGTGGCCCGGTATGCGGACCGTGTGCTGGTGATGAGTGAAGGTCGTCTGGTGATGGATGATTCCCCGGCAGAGGTGTTTTCCCGGAGGCAGGAGCTGGAACAGCTTGCGCTCCGTCCTCCTCTCGCGGTTTCCCTGATGGACAAGCTTCGCTCACGCGGAGTAAAGGTTCCGGAGGGAGTGATCACTTCGGAGCAGGCAGTAGAAGTACTTAGAGCAATAAAATAGGGTAAAAGGAGATTCGATGATTCGAAACATGACAATAGGAACCTACTATCCGGTGGATTCTCCCATCCACCGTCTGGATCCGCGTATCAAGCTGATCGCGGTTCTGGTTTTTTTGGTGTCTTTGTTTTTGTTCTCGAGTTTTACCGGTTATTTTGTTGTCACGTTCTGTCTGCTGATGACGGTATGCCTTTCCAGAGTGCCTGTTTCTCATATTTTTAAGGGCATGAGAGCCATCGTGTTTCTCCTGATCTTTACTTCGATTTTCAACCTGTTTTTCACGAGCGGAGATATCTTATGGGAGTGGCAGTTCATTCATATCACGTATCAGGGTGTGAGACAGACGATCTTCATGGCGATGCGTCTGATCTATCTGGTGGTCGGATCATCGATGCTGACCTACACGTCAACGCCCGGGCAGCTCACCGAAGCGATCGAATCTCTGTTAAGCTGGCTGAAGGTGTTCCGGGTTCCGGTTCATGATTTTGCCATGATGCTCTCGCTGGCGCTTCGGTTTATCCCGTTGCTTCTCAGTGAGGCCAACCGTATTCTGGATGCGCAGAACGCCAGGGGAGCGGATATCGAGAATGCCGGTTTTATGAAAAAAATGCGCTCGATGGTTTCCATCCTGGTTCCTTTGCTGGTCTCTGCCACCAGACGGGCCTACGAGTTGGGGCTTGCCATGGAGGCGCGATGCTACAGCAGCACCCGGAAAAATACTAAGATGAAGCCGCTTCGGATGCGGGTGACGGATTTTCTGATGCTGCCGGTGATGGTTGGTTACGTGGTGGCGATTATTTATGTTGATCGGAATTTTATGCTTTAAATAGTGGAGAAAAAATGAAACGGATAAAATTAACAATAGCCTATGACGGAACGAACTATTCCGGATGGCAGATTCAGGAAAATGCGCCGACGGTGGAGGAGTATGTGCGGAAGGCACTGAGGGGACTTCTGGGTGATTGCGGCGCGGGGGACTGCGAGGGGGTCGAGTTGATCGGTGCGTCGAGGACCGATGCCGGTGTGCATGCTTTGGGGAATGTCGCGGTGTTTGATACGGATGTCAGGATGCCGGCGGAGAAGTTTGCTTACGCTTTGAACGCCCGTCTGCCGGAGGATATTCGTGTCTTACAATCCGAAGAAGTGTCAGACAACTTTCATCCAAGGTACACGAAGAGTCATAAAACCTACGTCTATCAGATCCAGAACACAAGGATACCGATTCCGATATATTCGAGATATATGTATCATATTTATGAAGATATAGATATAAATAGACTAAGTGAATCGGTTGATTTTTTTATTGGGGAACATGATTTTTCGGCCTTTTGTTCCGCCGGAGCCCAGGTAAAATCCAAAGTGAGGACCATCGAGTCCCTGAACGTTACTTCCGAAGCACTCGGAACGGGAATCCGGGACGGCCTCACCTCGGAATCGTTGACGGTTAACGAAAAAAGTGGTAAAATCATCCGTATAGAAGTGACGGGAAACGGCTTTCTTTACAACATGGTTCGGATCATCGCCGGAACGTTGATTGAGGTGGGGATAGGACGCCGGAAACCGGAGTCGGTGGCGGAGGCGATCGCGACCGGAGAGAGGAGTCTGGCCGGCCCGACGGCTCCGGCCCGGGGACTGATCCTGAAGCAAATCCGTTACGATACGTGAGCCGCAGAAACCGCGGCAGGAAAAGACAATGTGAAAAATCATGCTGATGCACTGATTTTTCACACGGCTGTTTGTGCTGAGCCCAAACATCCCTGATCCGACATGTGTGCTGAAAGCACACATGCGGCGCTTTGCACAAAGTGCTCAGCATGGAGGAATAATGTGAAAAGATCGCAAGGGAATTGAAACAATTCCCTGATATGCTGATTTTTCACACGGTTATTTGCGACGAGCACAAATAACCTTTGATCCGACATGCGTGCTTCAAGCACGCATGCGGTGACTCGCACAAGTGCTCGTCATGGAGGATAATATGAGACTTTTACTGGCAGAAGACGAGAGAGAGCTTTCGGATGCGCTGACGGCGATCCTCACCCATGCGAATTATGCGGTCGATCGGGTTTACAATGGGAGAGATGCGCTGGACTACCTTGAGGTGGGCGAGTACGACGGCGCCATACTGGATGTGATGATGCCGGAAATGGATGGCTTTACCGTGCTGAAGAACATTCGGGCGAAGGGGAATTCCGTTCCGGTGCTCATCCTGACGGCAAAGTCCGAGGTGGACGACCGTGTTTTCGGTCTGGATGCCGGAGCGGATGATTATCTGACCAAGCCTTTTGCCATGAAGGAGCTGTTGGCCAGAGTCCGTGCCATCACCAGGCGTACCACCGAGGCGACCAGTGCTGAGCTGACGTTCGGGAACGTGACATTGGATTCGGTCAGCTTTGTCCTGTCAACACCGAGCGGAACCGAGCACCTGCCCGGAAAAGAATATCAGCTGATGGAGCTTTTTCTTTCCAATCCCCGTCAGGTGATCTCAACCGATCGCATCATGGAGAAGGTGTGGGGCTACGAATCGGAGGCGGAAATCAATACCGTATGGGTGACCATCTCCGGACTTCGGAAGAAGCTGACGTCTTTGAAAGCGGATATCGAGATCCGTGCGAAACGGGGACAGGGATATTTTTTGGAAGAAAAGAAATGATGCGGTGCCGTGCAAAATCGCAGCATGGAGATTATTATGAAAAAACTCAGAAGACGTTTTATCCTGTCGGCGATGCTTTCTCTTTTTGCCGTACTGGTGGCTATTGTAGCCGGGATGAATATACTGGGCTATATGGATGTGGTGAACTCGACGAATCGCACCATAAAGATCATCTCCGAAAACCGGGGATCGTTCCCGCGTCCGGGTGAGATGAATGCGGTGATGCCGTCTTCTCAGATGACAACCCCGTCGATGTCGGCAGGCGGAGACGGGAACATGACACCGGCGTCGATTCCGACGGGCGGAGACGGGAACATGGCGCCGCCGCCGATGCCGTCGGGCGGAGAGAATCCTTTCGATCCGTCAGGTGAGGCGAGACGGCCGGATATGGAGCGTGACTTCTCGGCGGAAGCACCCTATGAGACCAGATATTTTACCGTGTTTTTTGAGAACGGGGAGATCACGGGTGCCCACATGGATAACATTGCTGCGCTTACCGAAGATCAGGCGAAGCAAAAAGCGACCGAGGTTCTGGAGAATGGCTCTGACAGCGGATTTCTCGAAGGGACCTATCGTTATCAGATATCCTACGGTTCGGGGCAGACGAAGATCGATACCGATGATGAAAACAGCGAGGAGATTACCTACGATTCCATGGTGATTTTTGTCAATTGCGAAAAAAGAATGGATGCCTTTTTCTCGACGTTGTGGAGCTCTGTTCTGGTATCGCTGGCGGGGATGATCGTGGTATTTTTCCTGATCCTGATTACCTCCAAAATGGTGTTCCGGCCGGTGGAGGAAAGCGAACGGAAGCAGAAGCAGTTCCTGACGGATGCCAGCCACGAGCTGAAAACACCCCTGGCTATCATCGAGGCAAATACCGAGGTGATGGAGCTTGAGTCCGGTGAGACCAAATGGACGAAGAGCAACCGTCATCAGGTGGAGCGACTGTCCGGACTCGTGGAGCAGATGGTGGCACTGACCAGGCTGGACGAGAGTGATATCGGTGGAGAAGTGGAGGAGTTTTCCTTCAGTGACGCCTTGCGGGAGACGGTGGAGAACTACCAG
This sequence comes from Eubacterium sp., assembly GCA_017540125.1. Taxonomy (GTDB): domain Bacteria; phylum Bacillota; class Clostridia; order Lachnospirales; family Lachnospiraceae; genus Eubacterium_F. Next base: position 2,339 of record JAFYBS010000049.1, on the reverse strand, counting down.
GCACCGGCGGAGGTGGCCGGCAAGGAGATTTCGATGGAGATTGCGGAGAATCTCCGCATCCGTACCAATGAAAAAAACATCCGTCAGCTGACAGGAATACTCTTAGACAACGCCGTCAAATACGCGACGGAGGATACGACGATCCGGGTTCGGCTTTCGGCCAAAGGACACCGGGCGACACTGGTGGTATATAACCGGGCGGAGGATATCCCGGTCGGTGATAACGAGGTTTTGTTCGAGCGGTTCTTCCGGCTGGATGCTTCGAGGAACTCCGAGACCGGGGGGTCCGGGATCGGGTTGTCGGTAGCGAGGTCCATCGTGGAAAAGGCCGGCGGAAAAATCTCAGCGCATAGTGAGGATGGGCAAAGTCTGACGATCACGGTTGTTTTGCCGTTGTAATCGGGCCGCGTAAATATGGTTGGAGGATTGAGATGAATCTGTCATTATTACATAACGATGAATACACAGAGAAGGTGTTGAACAGCATCAAGGAAGCCTTTTCCTGGCAGTCCATTATCTACATCTGTCTGTTTGCGGTGTCGTTGGTCCTGCTTATCATCTATGTGGCCAAGTGGCAGAAGACTTTCAGTCCGTATATCACGGTGTTATTTATCCTGATTCCGATTGATATCCTGGGAACGTATTTCATGTCTGTTTCCGCAACGGCGAGTGAGGCCCTGATCTGTATGAAGGTCATCTATGCCGGCGGTTGTTTTCTGACGTATCTGATTACGATGGTGATCATGGATCTATGTCATTTTCATCTATCAAAGACATCCAAGATCCTTTTACTGATGCCTTTTATCGCCGTATTTTTGTCAGTGATAACGACGGAGTTTACCGGGCTCTTTTACCGCAGTTTCCACGTAGAAAAAGTCAACGGCGGTGTCGCGCTGATGAGGGATTACGGATTTATGCATACAGTTAGTGTGGCGTTGATCCTGATCTTTTTTGGCGTTGGATTTTTCGGTGTTTTATTTGCTCTTTTCAGGAAAAATGTTCCGAGAAAAAGAGCAATACTTTTGCTGCTTTTGGAGATGATCGGTCTTGCCGCTTACTTTGTGGAGAAAACGATCGACATCAACCTGTCGATCTCACTGGGATCCTATATCTTTGCCGAGATTCTGCTGCTGATCATCGTCAGACGGTTGGCCATCTACGATGTGGAGGCCACGGCCATCGCCTCCGTCACAAAAAAGGGAGACGAAGGATTCATCTGTTTCGACAAAAGGTTTAAGTATCTCGGAAGTGTCGGGATCGCCTCCACCGTTTATCCGGAGCTGAAACAAACCCAGATTGACAAGAAAGCCAGAAAAAGTCCGTTTCTCAGTCAGGAGTTTCTGCCGATGCTGGAGGAGTTCAAGGAAAAAGGGCGGGTGTCCCGTCGGGATATCAAACGGGGAGATGCCATCTACCAGCTCACGCTGGATCCGCTTTTGAGCGGAAAACAGTATTCCGGTTACCAGTTTCACCTGGTTGATGACACCTGGGATCGTAAACAGATCCAGATACTGAATAAATTCGGTGATTATCTGCAGGACAAGGTAACCGAAAAAACAAAACATATTCAGGAGATGCATGACAACCTGATTCTGTCTATGGCGACCATGGTGGAATCCCGTGACAACTCCACCGGCGGACATATTCGTCGTACCAGTGATTGTGTACGGATCCTGATCGATGAGATGAAAAAAGATCCCGATTGCGAGATCGCGAAAAACGAGAAGTTCTGCCAGAATCTGGTGAAGGCGGCCCCGATGCACGATTTGGGAAAAATCGCCGTGCCGGACCGGATCCTGCAGAAGCCGGGGCGGTTTACGGATGAGGAATTCGAGGCGATGAAAGCTCATGCCTCCGAAGGAGCCCGGATCGTCCATGAGATCCTGAAGGGCACGGATGATCATGATTTCCATATCCTGGCGGAAAACGTGGCGCATTATCATCACGAGAGAATGGACGGTTCCGGCTATCCCAAAGGGCTGGCAGGAGAGGAGATTCCCATCGAGGCCAGGATCATGGCGATCGCCGACGTCTACGATGCTCTGGTATCCAAAAGAGTGTACAAAGAGCGGATGTCTTTTGAAAAAGCGGACTCCATCATCATGGAAAGCTTTGAGAAGAATCATTTCGATCCTGATTTGGAAAAATATTACGTGGCGGCCCGGCCGAAGCTGGAAGAGTATTACAGGGAGAACGGAGACTAGTGCTACTGACACCAAATAACCGGACCATATTACTTGTCTGTTTTTCCACCTGCTTCGTTGCCTTCACTTGCCGATGCCACCGCATCGACGCGTTCAGGCGCCTTGCAGGATGGAGAAAACATCCTGCGTAAATGG
>JAFYBS010000048.1 GCA_017540125.1 Eubacterium sp. | reverse complement strand
ACGGGTTTGATTCCTCGAAAGGTATCATCATCCTGGGTGCGACCAACCGTCCGGAGGTACTGGATAAGGCGTTGCTGCGACCGGGACGTTTTGACCGGCGGATCATCGTTGAAAAGCCGGATCTCAAAGGCCGTATCGATGTCCTGCGGGTACACAGCCACGATGTGTTGATGGATGACACGGTGGATCTGGAGGAAATCGCCCTGGCAACATCGGGTGCCGTAGGTGCCGATCTCGCCAACATGGTGAACGAAGCCGCCATCATGGCAGTCAAGGACGGCCGGAAGGTGGTCAGCCAGAAGGATCTGTTTGAGGCGGTCGAGGTTGTCCTGGCCGGAAAAGAGAAAAAAGACCGGATTCTGGGCAAGGATGAGAAACGGATCGTGGCACATCACGAGATCGGCCACGCGTTGGTGATGACCCTTTTGAAAAATACGGAGCCGGTGCAGAAAATCACCATCGTTCCCCGAACCATGGGCGCGCTGGGCTATGTTATGCAGGTACCCGAGGAAGAGAAGTACCTGATGAAAAAAGGAGAGCTGCTGGATCAGATCACCGGTCTTCTGGGCGGACGTGCCGCCGAGGAGGTGGAATTCGACGATGTGACTACCGGAGCCTCCAACGATATTGAGAAAGCAACATCCATCGCACGGGCGATGGTGACACAATACGGAATGAGCGAACGGTTCGGTATGATGGGACTGGAGACCATCACCAGCCGGTATCTGGATGGTCGTCCGGTAACAAACTGCGGCGAGCAGACAGAGGCTTTGATCGATGAGGAAGTCCAGTCTATTCTGGAAAAATGTCACGACAAAGCGAAGTCCATCATCGTAGAGTACAAGGAAGTGATGGAGAAGCTGGCCGGACACCTGATCGAGAAAGAGACGATCACCGGAAAAGAATTCGTCGAGATTTTCGAGGAAGAGACGGGGATCAAACTCAAACGCAAAAATCCGGACGGAACCGTAAAGTCGGAGACCGAGGAAGAGGATCCGGAGGAAGAAGAGTCAACAAGCGGGGATGCCGATGTTTGATATTCAGGAAGAGCTGAAGAAACTGCCGGCCCGGCCGGGCGTATATCTGATGCATGACGCGGGTGATGAGATCATCTATGTCGGCAAAGCCATCTCACTGAAAAACCGGGTTCGCCAGTATTTTCAGGAGAGCCGGCAGGTTTCGCCGAAGATCGAGAAGATGATCTCGCGGATCGCCTGGTTCGAGTACATCGTTACCGATTCGGAGCTGGAGGCGCTGGTTCTCGAGTGCAACCTGATCAAGGAGCATGAGCCGCGCTACAACACGATGCTGAAGGACGGCAAGTCCTATCCTTATATCCAAGCCACGATACAGGAGCCTTTTCCGAGGCTCTTGTTTTCACGTCAGATGAAGAGAGACGGGAACAAGTACTTCGGCCCCTTCACCAGCGCATCGGCAATCCGGGAGGCGATTGAACTGGTCAACCGGATCTACCATCTGCGAACCTGTAAACGGAAGATCGGGGAGGGAAGCTCCTTTCCCCGCCCTTGCCTATACTATGAGATGGGCCAGTGTGAGGCTCCCTGCCAGGGCTGGATCGATGAGAAGACGTACCGGGAGAATTTTGAAAAAGCCCTCCGCTTTCTGCAGGGGGATACGAAGGAGATATGTCGTGAGCTGACAGATAAAATGAAGGAGGCCTCCGCCCGGATGGAGTTTGAGGAGGCGGCTCTCTACCGCGACCAGCTGGAGAGTATCCGACGGGTAACCGAGCGTCAGAAAATTACCTCCGGCGAGCGGGATGACAGAGACATCCTGGCGTTGGCCAGAACCGGAAATGAGGCAGTGATGCAGGTATTTTTCATCCGTGACGGAAAGCTGCTGGGCCGGGAACATTACTATCTTACAGGTGTCGAATACGAAAGAGATGAGGATGTTATATCCTCTTTTATCAAACAATTCTACGCCGGGACCCCCTTCCTGCCGCATGAGCTGGTGACCGAAAAAGAGTTCACCGACCGGGAGGCGATCCTGGCATGGCTTTCGGACAAACGCGGTGCCAAGGTGTACCATGTGATCCCGAAAAGAGGGCAGAAGGAGAGACTGCTGGAGCTGGCGAAGAAAAATGCCTATATGGTTCTCATGCAGGATGCCGAGAAGCTGAAAACCGAACAGGCCAAAACCCGTGGCGCGATGGATGAGATCGAAGGACTGCTGGGGATGGAGGGACAGCTTCACAGGGTCGAGTCCTACGATATCTCCCATATCAACGGGTTTGAGACCGTCGGCTCCATGGTGGTTTTCGAGGACGGAAAAGCGAAGAAGAACGATTACCGGAAGTTTCGGATCCAATCCGTGTCCGGACCGGATGACTATGCCTCCATGGATGAGATGCTGTCACGGAGATTTGACCGCTACAAAAATAATAAGGAGAACGGGGATTCCTTTGCCCATCTGCCGGACATCATTTTTATGGACGGGGGAAAAGGGCAGGTTCATATCTGTGAGGACGTGCTGGAGAGGCTGCAGCTGGATGTACCGGTCTGCGGAATGGTGAAGGATGATCATCACCGGACCAGAGGGCTGTACTTTCGGGACCGGGAGATCCCGATCGATACGCACGGCGAGGGATTTCACCTGATCACGCGAATCCAGGATGAGACACACCGGTTTGCCATCGAGTATCACAAGCTGATTCGGAGAAAAGGGCAGACGAAGTCGGTGCTGGAGGATATCCCGGGGATCGGTCCGAAGAGAAGACAGGCCCTGATTCGGGCGTTTGAGTCTCTGGAGGACATCAAAAATGCCACGGAGAAAGAACTGGCGGACGTCCCCGGTATGGATACCGCAGCCGCCCGCGCAGTGAAAGAATTCTTCGCAGAGAAATAACTGTTACTTTGTGTTATGTTCATCACAAATCGAGTCGATGAGGTAATCCGGGATGATCAGAGAGGAATCCATGGTTTTGCCGTCATCGGCTTTTTCATCTTTTTTCTGAAGATATACCACTTCATACACTTTGGATTCCGGACAGCCGTCACCGGCCAGAAGTCCCGAGGATTTGCATATCCGACACCGGACATGACAATCGCAGGTGTCGGTGGGAACCGAGTCTGTAGTGAAGTATTCCGTTCGTTCACAGGACCCGCCGACAGCATCGGAACAGAGGTCTTCGATGGCCAGTTTTCCGCACTTGGTGCAGATGGAGACTGTTTCGATCCCGTCGGGGATCGGGAAGGACGTCCGGGTTTCATCCCTTGTGCTGATCTTTTCCATGATCCTTCGCCATATATTCTCATGATAATCGGTATCCTTCTGGCTTTTTCCGCTGTCGTATCCACACCAGATTCCGGCCGTCAGATGGGGCGTGTAGCCCGTGAACCAGAGATCGTTGTTCTCGTCGGAAGCGCCCTCCCGTCCGGCAATAACCATATCGGAGTTCCGGAACCGGATGGTGCCGGCCTGGTTGTCTTCCACGTTCTCCCTCAACACATCGGTCAGAAGCCAGGCTGTGGTTTTCTTCATGACCCGGGTGGATTCCGGATTGGAATGATCGATGAGAGTGTTTCCGTCGTGATCGGTGATCTTGGTATACAGATGAGGAGGATGATAGCAGCCTCCGTTTGCAATCGTTGCGTACGCACCGGTCAGATCGAGGTTGTTGACCCCTTTGTTCAGTTCTCCCAGTGCCGTGGAAAGGGCGATATCCGTGGAGGATTTTCCGGCATCGTCGGAATAGCCGTCCACAAGGGTTGTGAAGCCCAGGCGCTTCAGATAATCGTAGCTTACCAGGGGAGTAACCTGATCCATGGTTTTGACGGCGATGACGTGGATGGATTCGATGATGGAATCCCGGAGTGTAGTCAGTCCCCGGTAGGTTCCCGGATGAAGGTTCTCCACCGGTTGATCGGTGCCGGGGTAATTGTATTCCGTATCATCCTGAACAGTACCCAACGTCATTCCGGAGGTGTCCAGGGCAGGAAGATAGACCGCAAGAGTACCCAGAGAGGAGCCGGGTTGTCTGGTCGAGGAAGTGGCCCTGTTGACAGACAGACTGGCCGCCTTGTCACCGCGACCACCCACCAGAGCCTTGATGGCACCGGTGCTCTGCTCCATCACAACAAAGGATATCTGTGGCTCGACGATCAATTGGACGGATTCCGCGATCAGATTGTCGGAATCGGCTATGATCGAGCGGCGGAAGGGATTGATTACTTTTTTCAGCTCCTTTTCCGAGGAAAACGCAGCGGGTAGCTTTTTCCCCTGAGACTCATACCATTTTTTTACATCGTTAAAGGAATAGGAGACGTTGTTCTGACCGCCGATCGGATGGACGGTCAGCTGATAATCCGGCTGGAAGGAAACATCCTCCGGATAGTTTTTCGGGTTTCCCGTTTCCCGGTCGACGATTTTCTGGATCTGCGCATCCTGGGTGCTGTAAATCTTCAACCCGCCGGAATACAGTGCGTTTATAGCCTGAGTCTCCGTGTATCCCAGCTCGGATTTCAGATCCTCGATCACGGATTGGATCAGAGCATCGACGAAATAGGTGGTGGGTTTCTGGTTTTTCATGAAGTGTTCGTTGTATCGCTGAACCCGTGCCTGTACGTCATCACGGATGGCGGTTTCGTATTCGGTCCCGCTGATGAAGCCCTGGTCCTGCATGGCAGTCAGAACCTGGAGTTCCCGGTTGCGGTTTCTGGTGCTGTGCGTGATGGGGTTGTAAGCGGTGGGATTTTTCACGATGGCAGCCAATGTCGCGCATTCGGACAGTGTCAGATCCTCCGCGTGTTTGTTGAAATACCGCATGGAAGCGGCATCAACACCCTGCGTGTTCTGGCCGAGACTGACGGTGTTCAGGTAGTATTCGAGGATTTCGTCCTTGGTATACCGGTTTTCCATCCGCAGAGTCATGTATTGCTCGATCAGGGCACGTTTGAATCGGGACATCAGATCCTTCTCCTCTCCGCCGCTGAAAACCTGATTGCGAAGAAGCTGTTCGGTGATGGTGCTGGTGGGCTGACGGAAATCCCCTCCGTTTGTCAGTCCGGTGACGAGCGCACGCAGGAATCCCACGGGATCGATTCCCTCATGGGATCGGAACTCGGGATCCTCGATGGCGATAAAGGCATTTTTCAGATTATCCGGCAGACGATCCATCATGACATAATCCGACCGGATATCCTTGTTTACCAGAACCTGGAGATTGTTTCCGCCGTCATCCAGAATCTGGGTCGTGTGTCCGGCAGGGGTGAGGTCGACGGTCCGGATATCCGGCACCTCATCAAAGATGGCTTTTAATTCGCGATAGCCGAAAAATGCCCCGACAAGGCATCCTGCCAGGAGGATCACAAATCCGAAGCGCAGGAAAAAAACCTGTGTCCGTTTCAGGCGGCGTACGCCCTTGGAACGCAGTT
>JAFYBS010000047.1 GCA_017540125.1 Eubacterium sp. | reverse complement strand
TAAGGATGTGGACATACGAAAGGATCACAACATCAAAAAACTGAAGCAGTACTGTCGTGTGGAATACATTTGTGACCGCGGCGGTCTGCTGGAAGAAAAGGACAGTCCAGTCGACAGGGGAGAGGAGGTGTTCCGCAGGCTTTATGAGCGAAGAATACAATATCGATAAACTGTATTGGCTGCTGATGGAGCTGAATATTCCGGTGCTGAATGACGATAAAAGCGCCAGACCGGAAGAAGAGATCGTCAACGACCTGTTCCGTGCCTGGGGTCGGGCAGAACCGCCCAACGATTATAAGATTGTCGGTGCGCTGAATTATATCGCAACCGGAGTTAATTTTACCGACGCCCAGAAGCTGATGCTCTCCATCGTCAACGAAGAAACGAACAACGAAGAAAAGAGGCGCATCGAGGAAGAGTCCGACAGAGCCCTGGAAGAATTTCTCGACAGTTTCCCGATCATCGGAGGTGATGCGGAGTAGACTCTTATATCATGTATCACTGCCATTCCGAGTACAGTCTGCTCGACAGCTGTACCAAGATGCAGGACTACGTGGATCTCGCAGTGCAGAACAACCAGCGCGCGCTGTCCATCTCAGAGCATGGGAAACCGCTGAACTGGACGGAGAAATGGGCGGCCTGCAAAAAGGCCGGGCTTCGCTACATACACTCCGTTGAAATTTATCTGACGGAGACGCTCGACCCGGAACACAAGGTCCGCGACAACTACCATACGGTTCTGATGGCGCGGAACATGGACGGGCTCCGTGAACTGAATAAGCTGATCAGCCTCTCCTGTGACAAGGAACATTTCTACTACACCAATCGGCTGAGCTTCGACGAATTCCTGAACATCTCGCCGAATATCATCTCGACCAGCGCATGCCTCGCGTCTCCTTTGAACAAACTTTCCCCGGATCATCCGTATTATGAGCGGCTCGTCCGGAAATATGATTTTCTGGAGATTCAGGCACATCATCACCCGGATCAGATCGCTTTCAATCAACGGCTTCTGGATCTGTCCAGACAGTATGATAAGCCGCTGATCGCAGGGACGGACACCCACAGCTCCACGCCATACAAGGCGGAGTGCAGATCCATTCTTCTGGCGTCCAAGCACAAATCCTACGGCGATGAGGACGCATTCGATCTGACATACAAAACCTGTGACGAACTGACCGAGATGTTCCGCTCCCAGGAAGCGATCCCGGAGGCGTCGTTCATGGAGGCAATCGAAAACACGAACGCCCTGATGGATCTGACGGAGGAAATCGAGCTGGATACCTCCATCAAGTACCCGATCCTGTACGGAAGCCGCGAGGCAGACAGTCAGAAATTCGTCGAGACCATCGACCGTAAATTTCAGGAGAAGCTGGACGCCGGCATCATCCCCCCGGAACAGGAGCAGGCGTTCCGGGATGCCATGAAAGAAGAGCTTCGGGTTTTCCAGAAGCTACAGATGGACGGTTTCATGCTCTCCATGTCCGAGCTGATCTCCTGGTGCAAGGATCAGGGGATGGCAATCGGCACGGCGCGTGGTTCCGTCGGCGGTTCGAGAGTTGCCTACGTCACTGACATCATTGATCTGAACCCGGAAGTCTGGCATACCGTGTTTTCACGCTTCTGCAACGAAGATCGCAAGGAGATCGGTGACATTGACATCGACTGCGTCGAGTCTGACCGCCCCGCGATCTTCCAATACATCACCGGGAGGTTCGGATCGGACAAAACGGCGCGCGTTGCATCCTTCGGTACCATGCAGGAGAAGGCAGCCATCGCCGACATCGGCAGAGTGCTCGCTGAAAAATGGGATAATGCTCATAATATGAGCGACAATGCAGATAATCCGTGGAATTTGAAGGCAATTTCAAGGATAAAAACCGAATTTGATGCAGACCCGGAAGGAACGAAGGAAAAGTACCCGGAGATGTTCTATTATTTCGACGGCCTGCTCGATACCAAGATCTCTCAGTCGGTGCATCCCGCCGGAATGGTGATCAGTCCGATTACGCTGGATGACAATTACGGGATTTTTGACAAGGATGACGAGAACTGCCTGATGCTCGACATGGACAACATTCATGATTTCACAGGCCTGGCGAAGTACGACTTCCTGATCCTGAAAACCGTCCAGGTGATCCGCGATTGCTGCCGTTATCTCGGCAAACCTTATCCGAAAACGCACGAAGTCGACTGGAACGACGAAAAGGTATGGGCGGATATGATCAAAAACC
>JAFYBS010000046.1 GCA_017540125.1 Eubacterium sp. | reverse complement strand
TGTATTTTTTCAACGTTTTTTCCAGCTCCGAATACTTCACCGGTTTGCTGATATAATCCGTGAACCCCTTGGCGATGTATCTCTCCCTTGCGCCGATGATAGCATCGGCGGTCAGCGCGATCACCGGTGTGCCTTTCAGGGTACCGCGACGGAGCATTTCATTCAGAGTAGCCTCTCCGCTCATCCCCGGCATCATCTGATCAAGCAGGATGACATCGTAGGTTTTTTCCTCAACTTTCTCAATACAACTCTCTCCGGAATCAGCCAGATCGATCTTCATTTTCGTTTCCTTCAGCATGCCATCCATAACATCGAGATTCATTTCATTGTCATCCACTACCAGCACTCTCGCCTCCGGTGCCAACAGGGTGACTTCATCACTTTCCAAGTTGCTCAGATAGTCATTGACTGCTTTGCTGAAATCCCCGATAGGCTCCGGATTCACAACCTTCTGCGGAACTTTGATAGTGAATACGCTGCCTTTTCCGTAGACACTGTCGAAGTCGATGTGACCACCCATCATCGCCAGGATCCGGAATGTGATATGCATACCCAGACCCGTTCCCTCGACGTTTCTATTTTTCTTCTCATCCAGACGCTGGAAGCTTTGGAACATCTTCTCCCTGTCATCGTCCTTGATTCCGATACCGGTATCGGATACCGTGACGATCAGATCGATTTGTTCCGCTCCGGTCGCCGCCTCATAATCCACCTCAATTCTCACACTTCCCTCCGGAGTATACTTGATGGCATTGTTGATGACGTTCAGCATAGCCTGACGGAGACGGATCTCATCGCCGTTCAGAGAGGACGGGATGTCCGGCGATACCTCGAGCCGGTAGTCCAGTCTTTTTTTCATCGCCCGAGGACGTGTCAGGTTGAGCACATCATTCAGCACGGAGGCCAGGTCATAATTAGCGGGAATGATATCGAAGTTTCCGGACTCGATTTTGCTCAGATCGAGAATATCATTGATGAGAGAAAGCAGAGTATCGCCGGCGCTCTTGATCTCAAGGGCATGCTTCTTCACCACACTTTCTCTCGTCTCCCGGATGATCATCTCATCCATGCCGAGTATCCCGTTCAGGGGTGTCCGAATTTCGTGAGACATGTTGGCCAGAAAATCATCCTTGACCTTGCTGACATTCATCAGTTCGTTTGCTTCGATGCGGATGCCGATCAACTGTTTGATGGTATGGATGATGGCGAAGATCATAAAGCCGAACAGGCCGAACGCCATAAAGAGTCCGGAGAACACGCCATTGTGGGCAAACTGATAAGCAAAAATCTGGATGATGGCGGCGATTGCCAACACGATGAAACCGATCGCGACGAATTTGTAAGAACCGATGCGACGGCGCTGATAATCCATGATTAACGTGATAAACAGAATCACGATACTGAACATCGCGCACAGCGCGCAGGGAATAAAGCTGTCGGTCAGCGGTACGACACCCGCCACAAACAGCGTTACACACACAACAAAGTTGATGATCTCAACCGCTCCGGCCAATCCCAAAAGTTTGCTGTAACGATTGTTCTGAAGGGAATTGACAAATACGAGAAACGGAAGCGGCATAATCATCACCATCAAAAATGGTGTGTCTGACATAACAGATAGGTTACTGGTGTACAACTGGCGAAATACCGAATTGGACATCACCCAGCATGCCCCGATGATAACACCGATGGAGAGGTGCTCCATCTCGAGATATTTTTTATGAATCAAACGGTAACCGATGGACGCGAAAAGACAGATGATTCCGAGGAGGACGATAGCCAGCCCGACAAAAAACTCCAATCCGAACTGCTTGAACAGATCGGCCAGAATTCCAAGACGGGTTCCGATCTGGACTCCGTAAACCATACCGGAATTGTATTCGTAACGAACCCGAAGTGTTTTCCCGGCGTCCTTCGGATAGACCGAGGCCATCACATAGCACTCCCCCGACTGATCGCCGAACAGCGCATAGTCCTCGGTGACGAGCTGCTCTCTCAGCTCTCCGTCCACATAGATATCCATGTCTTTTCCGCGGAAGCACATCGCCGAGTAATCCGGATTCAATTTCTCCGGAATCGTTGTCTCCAGGGTGATGTCTCCGTCGGTATGTCCGGGAACCTCAAAAGGGACCCGGGAACCATCATCCCGGATCTCTACCCAATTATCGTCCGGCAGTTCGTCACAGATGTTTCCGTACACGGGGACATTCGCCGGAAGAACGATTTGTCCGATGATGATGTATCCGAATACCAATATCAGAATAACGGAAAGAATATATGTAATTGCTTTCATATATCAGTCCCTCCCTCCGTTGTATCATCCCCTGCTTTCGATCGGATCACTATTGATCGATCGTCGGCACAATCTCCCTCACGATATCCGCTGCCTCATCATACAAAAAATCATTGATAAAGTCTTCTGCTTTTTTGAGCTGCTCCATCTGAGTCATCCGGAAGGGATAGCCCGCCAGTTTGGCTACCAGCTCCTTCGACAGATCGTCATCAAAATCATCCAGTGCCGCGAGAAGACGGTCTGCTGTTTCCTTCGCCTCCTCTGCGGAAATCTCATCCGCCATATGAATCTCAGGGGCTGCTCCGATGGGTTCCAGTTTATCGATCAGCTCTTTGTAAGCCGCCATAGCCGGTTTATTTTTCTCGGTAACAATGTTGATCCTGTTTTCTCTCGACGCGATCTCCAGTTCCTCAAACATCGCACTCAACGGCATGGCTCCGATCATTTTCGCGTTACTTTTCAGAGCGTGAACCGTGATCATGTAACTCTCATAATCCTCCGCACCCAGGTATTCTTCTATTTTCTTTTTGTTTTTTTCATAGCTTTTATAAAACCGCTGCAGGGCCGATACGTATTTTTCTTCGCTGCCCGTATAGCTTCGCCCCGTCTTCGTATCAAGTCCGATGTCCTGTACCCAACTGATGTCCATATCCATACAAACCTCCGTTCCGAAGCGCACTCCCCTGATCTACGCTCATTCATTTTTCTTCTCGGCTTCCGGTTCCTCCTCCGGCTCCAACGCCTGGATAATCTTCGCCACAATATCGGATTTCCGCGACGGTTTGATGATGTATCCTGCCGGCCGAAGTTCCGTCAGTGTTTTCAAAACCGCTTTTTTCTCTGTCACTCCCGTCAGAAAAATGACCGGAATCTCGGCGTACTCTTCTACTGTCTGCATCTTCGCCAGCACCTCCGGTCCGTCCTCATCGGGCATCAGATAATCCAACAGGATCAGATCCGGTTTTCTCTTCATCAGATACCGGAAGCAGTCTTCTCCGGAGCGAACCGGTGTCACATCGTAGAATTCACTCAACTGGTCTTTGATATGCAGCAACTGATCCGGATCATCATCCACCACCAGGATTTTCCTTCTCGGCGGTCCGGAGTAGGAATTCTCGTTTTCAAATACGGTGAATACATCGGAATCGTCATCACCCTCCGCAGCCAGCTGCTCCTCCACCTTGATCAGTTTCTCATATAACGACAGAAGCGGAACCGGTCTGGACAGGAAAAATGCCCTGTCCAGCTCGGTGTATTTTTTAAAAATCCGTTCATCCTGATCGTTGGAAATCACGATGGTCGTACAGTTTCCCCGACGATTCGCATCCCGGAGAACGTTGTAGGCGCGGATTGTCTCGATGGTCTCATCACCGAGACAGATGATGATAACCTTCGGCAGCTCTGCCAGGATCACATCGAAAAGGGCATTCCGGTCGGGTTGACACTTGGCCGTGAGATACCCTCTGTCCGACTCCAGGTGTTCGCACAGATCCTTCGCGATTTTTCTGTTTTTTCCGGTAACCAAAATCTTTAATCTCATAGTTTATCCTCATTCTTTCTTCAGTATATACCACTATAAGATTATACCATATTTTTTTCCGTTTATCTACTGTTTATTTGGCTCGTTGTGTTTTTTTGCGACCGGACATAAGGATCGTCAGAATCAGGAACAGAATGACAAAGCCAACCTCTACCAGAATGCAGAACCATACATCACCCATTGATCCTTTCTGATCGCCGCAGAGAAGGTCATTCGCCCGCTCATACCAGAATCCGGGCAGAACCTTGGTGACGGTTCGCAACCCCTCGCCCAGCATGGATTGCGGCATAAATCCGCCGCAGAGGAACGACATTCCGAGTCCCAACACCTGGGCCACCATACTCATCACCACATCCGGTGGCCGGAAGGTCGAAATAAATATCGTAAACATCGCTACGAACAAAGCAAATACAAAGGAGTTCAGCACCGCCAACAGACTGGAGGTTCCCGTGTACATACCGCCGTACATCACGGCACCGCCACCCAGGAATATCAGCCAGATCACCAGCACCAGGACAGCACTGGCAAAGAATACCTGTGTCACATAGGATGATACCGTCGTTCGCGAGCACTCGATACGCTTCCGGCGATCCTCCCCGTTCATCGTGATCAGGATCGGTCCCAGCATACTCATGATGACCGCGATCAGGATGTACATCAACAGACGGAAGAACCAGGCAAACTTCGGTGTGAAGCTCTCGTCGTACAGTTCATCCTGCTTATCCTGTACCACCTCGATGTCAAGCGCGGGACGCTCAGAGGCTTTTTTTACAGACGTCATCAGATCGTCGCCCATCGCCACATTCAAGCGGACATTTCTCACATATTCCTGCAGATAGACGCCCATCATCGCGCTGGAGTAGGAATCGCGCAGATGGAACTCCTCGAACAAATCCTCCTTCAGAACCTCTTTGTCGGTGGATCCGATCCTATCGGAATAACCCTTCGTGATCACGAGAGAATAATCAATTACATTGTAATACATTCTGTCCATAAGCTCCTGATTGCTCAGTTGCTTATCCGTGATTTTGTGTTTTTTCGCCAGATCCGCCACCAGTGCTTTGCTGGCCTCCGTCTGATCCTCATCCCGCACATACAGGCTGAGCGAGGTATCCTCGAAGTCGATCTTTTCCTCACTGGCATTTACCATAGGGAAACAGATGGCGAAAAATATGACCGTATACAGTATCCCGATTCCGATTTTTGATCGGGTTACCTTAAAGAATAATTTAAAGACTTGCATATATCCTCACTTTCTGGAGCGTCAGCGACAGATTGTCCACGAGAATTTCAGATTCTCGCGTGACATCCGAGATGCTTTGCGACGCTCCGTCGCAAAGTATTGTATAAACAATTGTCTATCAAGACAATTGCTTATACAGCTTTCTCCTTGTCATCAGTATTCCCAATACGATAAATGCTACCGTAAATCCACCCATTACCAGGAGTTTTCCGAAGTACCGGCTGAGGTCCGCATCCATGTTCAGATAATACATGGCATCGGCCACCACCGCTACCGGGTTGAGGTCGTTGACAATCGGTACCTGTACCGAGAAGATCGCGCGGATCGCATCGATCATCAGACCGCTCATAAAGCAAAGGGACATGTTGACCGCCATCATCAGACCGGTCTTGGCTCCCTCACTGAGCTTGCCGATCGCACCGACGAAAAAGCCAAGCGACACGCCCATGATCGCTCCGCAGATACCGGTGAGATAGACCAGCAAAAGCTTGTCACCGAAGTCAATCTGAAGCGCGAACTTCAGGAAGGTGATCGAGATCAGTACGCAGGCACTGTGGGTGATATAGGTTCCGATCAATCCCGGCAGAACCACCATGGACTTCGGTGTCCCTGCGCAGGATCTCCTCATACCCATCGGAGAGAGATTGGCCTGGTTGTTGATGGCGATGTGCATCGCTGCCAGGGAACCGAAGATCGATACCATGGCGATCAGGTTGTACATATACATCGCCAGAGGATCCTTGTTTCCTTCGGTCAGCGGTACTTCTTTGATGACGGCTCCGTTGATCACATCATCGATGTTGTCGAACGCGTTGCCTTTTCCATCCTCACCGGTCTTCGAATCCCAGAGGCCGTCCGCCATATTTTTCATATCGAGTATCATCTCGACATAACTCTTCAGGGTACTTTGTTCCTGTCCGTTTTTCTTAACCTTGACCGAAATCTTCGTATCCTTGAGATATTTATCCTTCATGGTATCCATCAGGCCGGACATATCTGCCGTGCCCTCCGGAACCGAATTGATCCGGTCACCGATCTGGGTAAAATCCTCCATCCGATCCCAGTCCGCTCCGAAGACTTCCGTCATCATAGCCGTATCATCGGATGAAGGCTCGGCGGTCTGTCCTTCCACCGGATCCACGATGATGATACCGGCTACATCGCCGTCGTCTAAAAGCTTGTACGCTTCTTCCTCGGTGCAGTAGGTCGGATCCAGCATGGGTTTCTGATCCTTTTTCTCCCCGTCTTCGGTGGTTTCCTCCGCCTCGTCGGAATTCCCGTTTATCTTGGATTCCATCATATGGAGAAAGGTGTCCTCGGTGTTTTCAACGATGGCTACCTTGACGGGATCCATGTCCTTTCCGAGATTGCCGAAGGCGAACTTGTAGAAGAGCCCCAGACAGATGGGGAAAATGACCATCCAGATAAGTACTTCCTTCGCCCGGATGTTCAGCTTCATCTCATATAGTATATTTTTGAAAAACATAAGCAGCCCTCCTTACTCCTTATCGCGCAGTTCCTTACCGGTGATGGTGAGGAAGACATCGTTCAGTGTCGGAAGCTCGGAGTAGACACGACCGAAGCTTACATTTTTCTCCTTCAGGATGTCCATCACCTCACTGAGATTGTGACGGCCGCCCTCACAGACAATGGCGATCTTCCGGTCCTCATACTTGACATCTGCCGCATTCGGAATGGACTTCATCGCTGCCAGTAAATCCTGATCCGCCTTGTCCATCTCGATGTAGATGGTCTCGGTATTCTTGATGGAGGCCTTCAACTCGTCTTTTGTGCCCTCAGCGATC
Source organism: Eubacterium sp. (assembly GCA_017540125.1). Taxonomy (GTDB): domain Bacteria; phylum Bacillota; class Clostridia; order Lachnospirales; family Lachnospiraceae; genus Eubacterium_F. The sequence goes on along the minus strand of JAFYBS010000046.1, from coordinate 31,270 downwards.
TTGTGACCGTGATCCATGATGGCGATCCGGTTACAGATCTGCTCCACCTCCTCCATGTAGTGGGTGCTGTAGATGATGGTGGCCCCCTGCTCGTTCAGCTTCGTGATTCCTTCGAGGATGTGATTCCGGCTCTGAGGATCAACTGCAACCGTCGGCTCGTCGAGAATGATTAGCTTGGGCTTGTGCGCGATACCGCAGGCAATGTTGAGTCGGCGGAGGAGACCGCCGGAGAGTTTCTTCGGGCGGAACTTCGTGAAGTCTTCGAGACCTACAAACTGAATCGCCTCTTCCACATACTGTTTGCGGGTGGCCTTGTCTTTGATGTAGAGGCCACAGAAAATGTCGATGTTCTCATACACATTCAGCTCATCGAAAACTGCTACGTTCTGCAGGATGACACCGATTTTGGATTTGACTTCGTAGTTGGTCGGAGTCATCTTCTCGCCGAAGACCTCGATATCGCCTTCATCGAAGGCCAGCAACGAGAGCAGACAACTGATGGTGGTGGTCTTACCTGAGCCGTTCGGTCCCAGGAGTCCGAACACCTCTCCCTCCTTGATTTCCAGGTCCAGGTGATCCAGAGCCCTCAGCTCCGCGTAGTTCTTCACCAGTCCTTTGATACTTACTACCGTGTTTGCCATAGTCGTTCCTACCTCCTTATTCTGTAAAAATGTCCCGAAATCACTCGCCATGTTTCGAGATTGTCCTCGCGCTATCTTATGGACCGCATTCTACAAAAAAATGACCCGAAAGTAAATACTTTCGGGCCGAACGGTCGATATGAGGTGACAAACGGTATTCTTTAGCAATATCATTCCTTTTTCGATTGTTTCCATTTTTTCAATTCATCATCCAGTTCTTTCGTCTGTTTCTTCGAGATCAGATACATGATCACCCAGATCATGAAGTAGGCCACGACCATGCAGCCGACCAGGATGTAGGTAAATGCTTTGTCTAGCGGAAACCACCCCAACGAAAAGCCTATGATAAAGTAGGTTCCGAAGGTGATGATGAAGTGCGTCACGGTACAGCGGGTGACGGACCAGCTTTCGACTTCATATGCAATGGTGAATCCCATCGCCACCATACCCTGTACCCCGCTGAGTATGATGTGAAGAGCGATCTTCAGCGGTCCCCAGCCTCCGTCCGATCCGGCCCACAAAAATACCAGACCGACGATAACTCCCAACGCGAAGCCGAAGAGGCCGCGTACAACTCCTTTACTCACTAATTCCCTGTTCAACGACCTCACCCCCTAACCCTGGCGATGGCCGAGCGTCTCACGGATTGCCTTCACATATCGTCTGGCAACCCAGGTCTCCGAACCATCTTCAAAAATCACGTTAATTGTTCCGGTCGTACTGAAATCAAAACTATGAACTTTTCTCAGATTGATAATCTCAAAACGGCTGATGCGCACAAAACAATCCCTGTCCAGAATTTCTTCCAACTCTTTCAGTGTGGCGCGGGACTCGTAATCCCCCTCCTCGGTGATGACAGCCAGCTTGCGGTTCTCGCTGTACACACGAACAATATCCCACTGGTTCAGCATCACGACGGATTCTCCCTCGTAAACTGAAACCTGCGGAAACTCGGTGTCGACACAGCGTTCGATCGCATATATGATGTTTTCCACAAGCTCGGACTTCTCAGGTGTCTGTATGATCACGCTCGGGTCCTGTCTCGTAGGATCCACCTTCACGCGGATATCAACCTTTTCGTTCATCTGGTCTCCTGTTTCTACCTTGCTTTCCTGCCGTATCAGTCCGATGTCTTTGACACATCAAATTCATCGTCTCAGAATTGCCTACTTTGTTTTGGTTTTCTTCCTCTTCAGGCTCTTCAGATATTCCTTCTGTTCCGGTGTGATCCGGTAGCTCTCCACCGACTTCTGGATTGCCTTGTTATGCGTCCATGTATCCAGCTTCTGCTCTTCAACATAAGGAATAACTGTCTCGTATTGTTTTGCCAGCGCCGTAGCAAAATACCACGCAATCATCATCCGGATATAATACTCATCCGTCGCCGGTTCCGGTGTCGAAACGCCGACATGATCATCCGGGACCCCCGGCCTCAACTCAGCCACCATCGCCGGATAAGCCGGATCAAAATCTTCATCCAGAAAATGCTCCATCAGCATCCCCACCCCGAACCGGATCGTATAGGTCCGATCTGATTTGATCCAAATCCGGATTTTCTCAAGCAGCTCCTGCCGATGCTTTTTAAACACCTTCGGCGACATCTGATCGCAGGTCGCCCAATTATCCACGAACGGCAAAAACCGTTCTACCTCCTCCATGCACCTGTCGAAATCCTTCATCTCCGAAACGATAAATGCATGCAGCTGCTTCTCATCAAAAAACTCATGGGGCAGTTCCTCCAGAAACTCACCCACATCCTCCCGTTTCACCAATCCCTTCGCCAACTTCCTGAGCGCCGGCGTCCGGCAGCCGATCACCTTATCCACATCCTGCCCCGGAATCAATTTCGCCTGGAAATCCCTATACTCCACGTCCTGGAGCCGGAACAACTCATCTCTGATTTCTTCAGTTACCATATCTTATTTCCTCTTGTGCAGAGCCTTCTGATTTGGCAGAATTGTGAATCGAGGAGCGGCATTCACCAATCCTGCCTGATAAAACAGGCCGCCTGCACCACAGACGGCCCCGTATTCTTTTTTGAAATACTCAGCGGCTCTACTCCTTCCCTTCGATGGTCGCCTTCATCGACTGGATGCTCTTCAGCACCTCCTCCGTCTCTCCGGAAATCGTATCCGAATTCGAAGCGATATCCTGCAGAGTCGAATTTACTTCCTGCACGGCACGGTTAACATCCTGCTGAGAATTCTCGATAGAGCCTACGATACTGTTGATCGTATCAACCGATGCCGTCAGCTCTTCCGCTGCCGCGCCCAGATCCGCACTGACCTCCGCGTAGAAGGAAGCATCGCGGTCGTAGTCATTTGCCAGAGTCTCAAGTCCCTCGTAATCCCTCACAACCTTCTCATCGAGGAACTCAAGAATGTTGTTGCTCTCACCGGAAAGCGCGTCCACACTGCTGATCACCTTATCCGTAAGGTCATTGACCTTATCAATCTCGTTGTTCGTATCCTGAGCCAGAGCACCGATCTCATTCGCCACAACAGCAAATCCCTTACCGGTCTCACCGGCTCTGGCCGCCTCGATGGAAGCGTTCAGTGCCAGAAGATTGGTCTGGTTGGCAATCGCCTGAATCGATTGGGACACACCCACGATCTCACTGATGATCTTCGCTCCCTCGATCGCTGCCTCCAGCTTCTCACGACTCTCCTTTGTAATCTCCAGAGCACTGTTTTTATTTCGGATGATATCCGGAACCATCTCCTGAACATGGAGCTGAATATCATGCGCTTTTTCTGCCATCTCCTGTGCTTCAGTCGCCAGCTTATCCACCGCTATGCTTACCTCGCCGCAGGTCATACTGATGTTCTGAATACTTGCCGTCTGGACATCGACATTCGATCCTGTCTCCTCCATCGCTGCGCTGATGGTGGTGATCTCATCGTTCATATCGCCGATCTTGTCATGGGCGTCACTCATCATCCCCTCGATGATAGCCGACTCATCTCTGGTCCGGTCAATCGTAGACAGGAACCGATCCTTCAGTACACCGGTGAGAAGACGAATCTTCTCCACCTCTTTCATGTTCTTCAGTTCGGAATCATCTTTAATCAGATTGTCCACAACAAACTGTTCCATATCCCCCACCGGCTGGAGACTCTTTTTCACAAGAATCAGCATCAGGATGATAACCAGCGCAAGCGCCACCACTGTAATTCCGATACTGATAAAAAGCAACAGATTCAACGGTCCGATGACCGTACTCTGCAGTGCCGCGATACCGAATTCCCAATTACAGCACTCTACCACACCCGTCGCGAAGTAAGTCGTTTTGTTATCATAGTCCGTCGCTGTTACTACCTCGGATCCGGGAGAACTGACGATAGGCTGAAGCGCGGGGATTGCCTGCGCGGCAGCTGTCGCTGCATCCTCACCGGGCATCCACGGATCATTCGGATGGATGACGAAATTCCCTGCGGAATCCACCAGGAACCCATAGGCCCCCTCCTCATCCGTTGCCGATTCAGTAATACTCGTGATCGTATCCAGGGTATAATCGGCACCGACTACACCGTAGAGTTTGTCATTGATATAGATGGGAGCTGCCACCGTCACACACATACCGCCGATCAGTACATCCATATACGGATCGGTCACGATAGTGGCTTTTGCTTCCTTGGCCGCTTTGTACCAGCCACGTTCCGTAGGGTCGTACCCCTCCGGTGTTTCCGCATTCGGATCCAGCTGGACGAATTCCTTCGTCTCCGTACCGATGTAGATGTTAAGCAACTGATCCCTGCCGGTACCCGCACCGATCAGGATGTTGCTCAGATCCTCCCTGGCCGGCTTTTCCGTCTTCAGTGAAAGGATACCACCGGCTACACCCTCGGCCATGGTTTTCTCTTTGGACAGCCAGGTGTTGACCTGCTCCGCATGCCGGTCGGCCCTCGCCTGCAGTCCGGTATCTGCGAAACTACTCAGATTGGCTCCGGATACCATCAGCGATGTCACCGCCAAAGCGATCATGGCTATCGCCACCACGATGATAACCATCCCCGTCAATTTTCCTCGAATCGTCTTGAACATGTTTTTCCCTCCAATCACCTGTTTACCATTCTATTCCTTCCACTATAATACGCGGTTTCTCACGATCCTGCCCACACGCATACGGTCCGCATAATCAAAAAGCGATTCCATATCACTGTCTCCGTACTTCCGATAGGAACGCACAATCTCATCCACCACGGTCTCTCCCAGCTCATCCTCCATCCGAATACAGTCACACACGGACCGGTCCACTCCGTAGATGTTCACAGGCATCCCGCTTATCATCACGGTCTCCCTGTCCTCGTGGAAGCTTTCTTTTGAAAAATAGTGCCTTGATACCGGAAACATCAGCTTCATTCCGCCGCGATCCACACGGGATGTCGCGATAAACAGTTTGTCCGGTTCCTTTTTCAACAGCCCATGATAATAACAGGCACTGGGTCCGCAGATCACCGCTTTGGGATTTGTCATACAGGCTTCGATCATCCGGTAGTTGTCCGGCTTTTCGATGTGTAAAAATGTCCCCCAGTAGTTCCCGTGGGAAACTTTTTCGATATCACCACACTCGAGCAACTCACGGATGTGAATGGTAGAGATTTTGTGATCCAGCATTTTTCTCGTAGCGAGATACCCGCCGGACTCCTCGAACAGAGCGTAAATTCTGTCGTATGTCCTCTTTAACATGATATTCCCTCCTACATTATTATACGCTCTGCGCTCATCCCCCTCTGCACATATCATATAGTATATCACAATTGTTTTTGTTTGTCACGCCTAAATTATAACACCATGATATACATGTAGTAAAGCTTTTTGATGAATCCGGCATCACGGTACGCATGACGACAGATATCCTCATATACCTCACGGAACTTAAACATATCCTGCTCAGTCAGATCATCCGGCCCGAAGGCAGCGTGGTATACCATATCCACATAGTATCGGATGGTTGTTTCCGATACGCTCAGTGCCTCCACCAGCTCTGCCGTCAACTCACCCGTAGACTGTCCGTTATACCGGACACCGCGCCGTGACAGATACGGTGCCAGATGCCGGTGCGTCATACGGATCCGTCGTCTTTTGTTCTTCAGATCCGATAGGTTTTTACGGAACAGATATCTCCTCAGCCTACGCTGTCCTTCCATGACAGCCGCGATGATCACCAGAACCAGAAGGATGATCAGGATCGTCCGCAGGACATGGGAATCCTCACCCGCCGGAGACCCGGCATCCCCGCCGTCTGCTCCGGTTTCCTCCTCGGTATCTTCATTCCCTTCGATATCCTCAAACTCCATGTTTTCTTCCGGTCTTTCCGTCACGGTCGGGGTCGGAGTGACTTCCGCAGGCCCGTCTCCTTCACCGCCTTCACCGTCTCCCGGTCCGCTGCCGTCAGTATAGCCACCGTCACTCTGCTCCTGTCCCAGCTGTTCTCCCTCTCCCGGTGTTGTTTCAAAGGTAACAAAACCATACCGGTCATCGAAAACCTCGATCCAAGCATGGGCATCGTAATCCGGAATCGCAATCTCGTTCGGAACCCCTTTCTGCAGCTCCTCCGGCTTGATATACAACCCCTCACAGTAACGGGTAGGAATCCCGATGCTCCGCAACAGGATTGCCGCCGTCGTCGCATAGTAGGTACAATATCCTCTCTTGCTCTCTTTCAGGAAATACTCCACCGTATCCCGATCCGAAGGGGTTTTCCCCGGGGACTCCGTATAGGTGGTTCCGTTGGAGATATATTCTCTCACTGCCCGCAGAACAGCGCTGATATCCACTTCCCCCTCCTCGTACTGGCGAAGGACGGACTTGTTGGCTTCTTTAAACTCGTCGCAGATGCCGGTCAATCCTTCCGGAATCTGCAAATAATACTTCTGCGCAAAAGCCTTCAATGCCTCGGATTTTTCCTGATTCGTCGTCCAGAAAACCGGATCCACCAAATCCTCTGACGGCGACATCAGAAGCCTTCGGATAGCAAAGGAATAGTTCAGGAAATAATCCTCATCGTATTCGATTCCGGGCTCACGACTTCGCAGCATTCCGTCGCTTTCCGTCAGATAGCTCTCCGCGGGAACAACGGGGATCAGATAATTACCGAATCCGAACGCGAGATTTCGCACATGCAGACTTCCCAACGCCCACAGGTTTTCAATACCGCTCCTTTCATTGTCCCCGATTTCGTTTCGCAACTGAACATGATAACTGTCCGGGGTGATATTCTGCGAATTCAACTTTGCCAGATCCTGCATGTAATCCGCATCCTTTTTGTTGGATGTCCACCTATTATCTTCATAGACATTGGCAACAAAACCCTTCATATACAAGCCGTAATTCTGGTTCACATCTCCGGATATTTTGATCAGTGTTTTACCGGTATGATTTACCTCGGCTTTTTTCCCGATCTTCCCGTAGTCGATGGCAGAGTCTCCCCAGTTTGCGCGGATCCAGGCAAACACCTCCTCCGGATCCCAGGACGCCAGCGACATCAGTGTATTTTTCGTTTCCAGAAGCTTAACCTTGTTCCGTTCATAGCGGGCCGGACTCACGATAAGATAAGATAACAATCCGCTGAACAAACCGATAAGTATCAAAACCACGGAAAGCTTTTGCCGGATCCGTCGGTCTGTGGAATTCGTCTTCAGTTCTCTGGTTCCGATCACCGCGATCAGCACGGTCAGATAGATAAATATATCCGTGAAGCTACCGATCTTCCCCACATACAGAGGAATGATCATAAACGGAATTGTCATCACCAGAAATACAGAGGAGCGTCGTTTCCGGTAGAAAAATGCACTGACCACCGCCACGACAAATACCCCCAGAATAACAAGCACCAGGGTCGTGGAGAAGTTCACACTGACGTCCTCTCTGTCTTTGTATGACAACAGCGCCAGGTTGCTTCCGGTGAAGCTCATGAACTCCTTCAGAAAACTGTTGATGAGCGTGATGACACCCTTGTACAGTTCTTCGTGAAAACGAATTGCCAATGCACCATAGAATAAAAGAAGGCCCCCGATACCGAAAAGCTTTCCTCTTTTAATCGTCTCCAACACGGAAAACAACGCATAGAAAAGCACGGCACCGATTGCCATAAATACCAAAAATAACGTACGGTCATAAACCAGCTCCAGGCTGGTGGCCGTACAGGAGAGCGCAGAAGTAACGCCCATGAATACCATCAGTATCTGGACGAATTCAAATAATAGATTGGTCAGTTTACTCGACTGCTTCACCAAAGTTATCTCTCCTTAAGTCCATCACTTCCAGACGACCTCTCGTCAGACCGGAGTTTTCCAGCCCGCCGTGATCCGCTACGGTCAGATACATAGCCGATTCCACCGGCCGCCCCTGATCCCAGGCCAGATAGGCCTCAGCCAGCTGTTCTGCCGAGTCCGTCGGCCGTGACCGGAAGAGATCCTGAAACATCCACAAAAGCTCTTCCTCGTGATCTACCAGACGCTCCTCGACGATATCCGTTTCATGATTGTACCATATATAATGCTGCGGAATACCCCGCTCGGTCATATACAGGGAAATCGAGTAGATCCCCTGTACGAGCAGATTTGCGTTTCTGTGGTGCTCCTCCCCGATTCCCGGCACGCACAGATCGATAAAAATATGCAGAGCCTTGGCCAGCGGAAGAGAACCGTCCTTCACCATCAGGTTTCCGGTCTTCATACTGAGTTTCCAGTGGATCCTCTGGATTTTGTCACCGTCCGCATACTCGCGGATATCGAAAACCTCCGAGGGATCGTCTCCCTTTTTATAGAGAGAAAACCGGTCACTGTCCTCTTCGGTTTCGTTATACCAACGGTCCCTTCCCAGGTAAACGTCCTTTGTGGGCGGTACGATCAGTACATGCTGAGCCGGAAAACGTTTTCCGATTGTCCAGGCAAAAATACTCAGATAATCGTAGATCCTCACCTTCTCGACCCGGATTCTCAGGTTCCCGCAATTCACCATAGGTACGACGATCCGGCGGTCACGCTTCCGTCCGCCGTCTACACTGAAATGCACCTTCAGTTTTCCCGTTTCTCCGGAAAAATAGTTTTCATACCGGACCTTGGCGATCCCTTTTGTAACCGGCAGGAACCGATTTCTGTTTTCTACCGAAAGTGTGATGGCCGCGCGAGCCGGTTTCTCCATATCATCTTTTTCGGAAACGGGATTTTTCGAATCGACGGAAGCCGACACACGACTTCTCATGAAGATTAAAAAGATCAGCATAAAAACAGGAATACACACAAGAATACCTGCAATTGCGACGGTGCCGAATTCCAGGTAAAATATACATATAAATACGCCGATCAGACAGAGAAGGGCATAGATAAGAGTTCCTATCGTCATAATCAATAACCTCTACAGCGCATCCTTCCGGAGGAGTTACGCCAGCTTCGGCGCCGGTACACGTCCCACGATCTCTTCGATGACATCTTCTTCCGTAACATGCGCCATACGGGCTTTTCCGTTCAACAATACGCGGTGTGCCAGAACGGCCGATGCAACGGATTTTACATCCTCGGGCAGGACAAATGCCCGTCCCGCTACATAGGCGCGGGCCCTCGACATATCCATCAGAGCCAGCGTTCCACGGGGGCTGACACCCAGAGACAGCATGGCATGGCTTCTGGTGCCGTCCACAATCCGTGACAGATATACCAGAACCTTGTCATCCACATGGATCTGCTTCACCTGCTCCTGCATGGCAACCAGTTCTTTTTTGGAGATGATCTCACGTACGGAATCCAGAGGGTTGGTTTCCTGCCGCTCCTTGATCAGGCGCATCTCCTCCTCCATGGTAGGATATCCCATGGAAATACGAATCATAAAACGGTCCAGCTGGGATTCCGGAAGCATCTGGGTTCCCGCTGATCCCACCGGATTCTGTGTCGCCATAACGATAAAGGGGATCGGCAACTGACGGGTCACACCATCCACGGTTACCTGGCCCTCCTCCATAACCTCCAGAAGAGCAGACTGTGTTTTTGTGGAGGTACGGTTGATCTCATCCGCCAGCAGGAGATTGCAGAGGATCGCACCGGGTTTGTACTGGAACTCCCCGTCGGCGCCGATCATGTTGAAGCCCACCACATCACTGGGCAGCACATCCGGTGTGAACTGAAGTCTCCTCTCTGTCAGCTCCATGGCACGGGAAAATGCCACGGCGAGTGTTGTTTTTCCCACACCGGGAACATCCTCGATCAGAATATGTCCCCCTGCCAGGATCGCCGTCATCACCAGACGGATTTCTTTATCCTTTCCGCGGATAACCCGCGCTACCTCCTGAAGTATCTGCTCCGTTCTTTCGTTCATGTTTTCCTCCATTTCTCATATCAAAAAAAATCTCTGAAACACAGCAGGGACGGCTTGTCATATCCTCACCAGCCGTCCCGGACCATTTAACCAACTTTCATTTTAAACTTTCGAACTTCTCTATCATCATCCGCATCGACTTTTTCGATCTTCCCTCCAAGTCCGCGGATCTTGTCTTCGAATTTTTCGTACCCTCTTTCGATATACTGAATCTGGTCCACACTGGTTATTCCGTCTGCGGCCAGACCCGCCATGACGAGGGCCGCTCCGGCACGCAGATCCGGAGCCGTGACATCCGCTCCGGTGAATCCGTCCACCCCGGTGATAAACGCCGCGTTGCCTTCCACCGTGATGTTCGCTCCCATCCTTCGGAGCTCACCCACATATTTTAATCGTGTTTCAAAAATCGTCTCCGTCACGATACTGGTTCCCTGTGACAACGCGAGAAGCGTAGTCATCTGTGGTTGCATATCTGTCGGGAATCCCGGATAAGGCATGGTTTTGACATTGGCGTAGGATAGTCGTTTATCCGCCCGAACACGGACACAATCATCATATTCGTCCACCCGGCAACCGATCTCGGTCAGCTTCGCCGTGATGGCCTCCAAATGCTTCGGGATCACATTTTTGATCAGAACATCTCCTCTTGTCGCAGCGACCATCAGCATAAACGTCCCGGCCTCAATCTGATCGGGTATGATGGAATACTCGCTTCCGTGCAGTTTCTGCACACCCCGAATTCGGATGGCATCGGTACCGGCGCCACGGATGTTGGCCCCCATGGAGTTCAGGAAGTTGGCCACATCTACGATGTGCGGTTCCTTGGCCGGATTCTCGATGATGGTTTTCCCCTCTGCCATGCAGGCCGCCATCATAATGTTGATGGTAGCTCCGACACTGGGGCAATCCAGATAGATGTGATTACCGCGGAGTTCCTCCGCTCTCGCGTCGATTTTTCCATGATGGATCGTAACGCGGGCTCCCAACTGCTCGAACCCTTTGATATGCTGGTCGATGGGACGGCTTCCGATCTGGCATCCGCCGGGCAGAGCCACCAGCGCTTTCTTGTATTTGCCCAGAAGCGCTCCCACCAGATAGTAGGATCCGCGGATTTTGCGGATGGCTTCCTGATCTACGCTGACATCATTAACCAGGGCACCGTTGATTCGCACGGTGGTGGTATCGAGCCGTTCCACGATGGCTCCGATTCCCTCCACTGCGTCCAAAAGCACCCTTACGTCGTCCACATCCGGTATATTTTCAATCGTGACCGGTTCATTCGCCATGATGGCGGCTACGATGATCCCCAGCGCCGCGTTTTTCGCGCCGCCGATCGTCACATCGCCGGTCAGGGGATTTCCCCCTCGAATCATGTACTTGAACATATACTCCGAAAAACCTCCATAAAGGTCATTGTAACACATCCACCCTCATCCCGCAAGAGGAACGTCCGTTCTGTTTTTCAGTACAACATACGGATTTTGTACCCGAGCAGTTCTGAAAGCTCCGGATAAATCTCCAGAAAACAGTCAATCTCGTCAAACGGTCCCGACAAAACCACTACGAATTCCTCGCCGAACTCACGGATCGCTTTCGACAGCTGTTCCACGGATTCCTTCGTCAACTCTGCCGCCTCCGTAACCAGCAGACACCGCCCGACCAGACGATCGATCTGATCCTCCAGACGGATGGAATTCATCCTTTCCCCGGTGATAGTCACCACTTTCTTTGCCGAATTATAACCAAGTCTCGAAAGCTCCTTGCAAAGCTTTTTCGTCATAGTCATGGTGATCCGTTCCTCACCGCCGGCCAGAACAAAATGCGGCGGTTCAAAGTCCCTGCGACGAAGCTTGGCAACCGCGTCGTTTGTCGTCCAGTACCGGATTCCCCGACTGGAGATATCCGCGGGTCCCTCCTCATAATTCTCATCTACCGCAAACATCTGCTCAATTCGTTTTGCCTTCTCCGGATCGTCGGTCTTCACCGGCTCTCCCACGGTCTCTGCCTGTCCGCGACGATTGAGATACTTTGCTTCAAAGCTGACATGATGTCCCTGCTCCTCCGAAACCGTCTCTCCCGAGGCAGTTTTCGGCATACCCACACTCTCCACTATCGGAGCCGACGGATCTCCGTCTTCCTCCTCCTGCTCCCTCTCATTCCCCGGATACGGCTGTGAGGGATCCAGTGTGATCGGGCCGGCGTTTTTCGGAGCCGTCTCCACCTCCAGCCTCTCAATCTGCGTACGCCCGGTCTCACTCAGCATGTCATCCAGCGTCGGTTCGGATGAATCCGGTTTCGAACTCGCTCCCTCCGCCACGATCCGGCTGACCTCCTCGCCTACGTGCTCGGATATGGCATTCTCGATTTCCGAAGCAGCCTCCATCCGTGCTGCCAGATTCTCCGAGGTCTCGGCCACGACCGCTTGTGCTTCCGTATCCTCCTTCTCCGGCTCATCCGGCAGGATACGGGCTCCCCCGAACCAGAGATGAAGGTCTGCCAGTTCCTGTTTGGCATCCTCTTCCCGGCCGGCCTGTCGGTACGCTTCCGCCAGCCGTTTTCCCCAGCTCTCCATGTATTCTTCTTTTTTAAAGTCTTCCAGTAACTCTATCCGCTCCTCGAGACTCAGACCGGATGCTTCCGCAATCGCGTAACGGAGCTCAAAATCATCCACAACCGCCCCGTCCATTTTTTCGAACTCTTTCAGGTAGAGCTTGGCCTCTCCCATCTCGCCGATCCGAATAAGAACCTCGATGAATTCTTTGAGGTTATGACGGGCATTGGTTGTATTAAAAATGTGGAGATAGGTTTTTTTCATCTCTTCGAAGTGCCCGGTTTTTTCCTGCACCTCTGCCATATGCTTCAGATCGTAAATCGACTCGACCTCCTCGGGATCCAAATCTGAAATCAGCTCCCAAGCCTCCCCGAATTTGCCGGACTCCACCAGTTCGTCCAACAATTCACAGCGTCGTTCGATCTCGCGTCGTTTCTTAGCCATCTTAACCTCCATGCCGGCGTGGTTTTCTCTCGCTTATGCCTCCAGAAGAAACTTCCTTGTTTTCTCAATTTCCGGAGGAATATCAATTGCGTTTTTCGTAAATTTATGCATCACGTTGGTGATATTTTTCTCGATCTTTTTCTGTTCCATCGTATGCCGTTTTGCCGCATCGGCATAGGATGTCTGAGAGACCAGCCCGGCAGCTATTTCCTGCGCGATCGGGCAGTAGGTAAAGAGGATGTCCCGACTGACTTTGTTCAACCGCATCGCTCCCACCGCTTCTTTGAGTATCCAGTCCGTATAGTCTTTGGTGAACACATCCCGGTGCCTGTTACCTGCCTGCGTCAACTGGGATTTGACTTTTTCCTTTTTCTCAGCGGACAGATCGGAGTTCTTTTTGTAGAACTGAAGGTAATCCGTGTACTCGCTGGTGAGCGAAGGATACCGGTAATTGTTCCACTGGGCCCCCATCTCGGTCCGACATTTTTCCCAGCGGAAATGGGCAAGCATCCGCAGGATCATCGAATCCACATCGCCCTCGGAGAGCGTCGGCATCAGAATTCTGGCGTGGGTAGTCTTCTGCTTTCCTTCGACATCCTGCCACATCTGGCAACCGCCGCCGCATACCGGAAACAGAATGAAATCCGGTGTGTACCGATCGATGTTGGTGAAGTTGTTTAACTCAATTTCCTCATAGTAGGAACGGATCTCCCGGAAAAATATGCTGTAGTCCACTTTTTCGACCTTGCGTACCGCCGCGTTGATGGCCGCCCCCGTCACCGCTGCCGTCGACAGCGTAGTGAGGATTCCTTCGGAACTCAGTACCGGAACAAACGTTGAGATGTTTCCGTTTACCAGGCGGTCCGCATAACGAAACAGATTGTCCACCTCAAAATGCAGCTTGGCATCACGATCTCCCATGGCCAACTCTGCCGCCATCTTGTCCTTGGCATGGTCTTTGCGGACATGCTCTTCATAATCCTCATCAAATTCGTCTTTGGAAGGAAGCTTTCTCCCTTCATAGATTTCCCGAAGCCAGTCGGCCATGGTATAAACGTGGCAGTCCAAATCTCCGGCTCCGATGTCGGGGAGCGACAGGAGGGTGCGAAGATCCTCCTCTGTCAGAAGCTCCTCGCTGACATATCCGTAGGTCAAAAATAACCTGACTGCCAGGGGTGGCTTCGGATCCGAGAAGCTTTTTTTTACGACCGCTTCGTAGATCACGAAAAACGGTTCGGATACTTTTTTCCGGATCGCCATGGCCTCCTTCGTCCGACCGAATTTGTCGGTCAGTCGCATAAATCCGTCCAGAGCCGTCGAGAAGGTTTTCCGTACTTCGTCCTCCACACCGCTGTATTCCAAAATCTGGTTCAGTGATCCGTTCAGTACACTGAGATCCTGTTCATCCTCTACCACCTCGGCATCGACATCATCGGAGAGCAGTGCCATATACATCGCCTGCATATGGTTCCTGTTCAGCTTCGGATCCGTACCGACGGTTTCGATGAGAATCCGTTCGACCTCATCCGTCTTCGCGATCAACTCATCCACCAGTCCGGATATACGCGGACTTTGCTGTCCGGCTTTCTTCATATCCAGCGCTGTTTTCGTAACAAAGGTGAAGAGATTTTTCTCATCCATGATCAGCGAACGGAACAGCTTAAATACCCATTCTCCGTAGACCCGGCATCCGTCGATCAGTGGCGGAAAGAGTTCGCACTGTTCCATATAGTGTCGGAACGCGATCAGGGATTTGGATCCGAGATAGGCACGCTGAGCCTCCACCTCGACCGATGCCGCTTCCAGGTAATAATTGACTCCGGAGGGGAGCTTCGGATCCTCGATCACCTCCGTGGACAGACGATCCAGAGCAGGAATTTCCTGCGGGATATGTCCCATGTCCTGTGCTTCCTTCCGGTAGGTTTCGTAGCTCTGAACCAGAAAATCCTTCAACTCGTGCACGGTCTGCTGAAGCTTTTTTAAGGATTTGTTCAGATCCCGGATCAGGAAGTTTTGAGACGTAACAAGAAGGCCCCGGTATTGAGCCTTCCCATCAATCAGCTTTTTCACGCGGGAGATATCGTTCACCGGAAGGGGGTATACTGTCACTCCGTCTCCGGCGATGTAAGTAAAACTGTGCTCTCCGCGAACCACATCGCATATTCCCAAAAAATTACCGCTGCCGATCGATACCATAATCCCGGAAGAATGCAGAGAAACACGGCCCTTCAAAACAAGAACGACGCAGGTAAGCTCGTCGCCCTTTTCGAAGATCACTGTTCCCTTTGCCACCGGGGTGGTCTCGTTTATCGTTAATTCAGCAGCCATTTTTACCTCTCATGCCAAATGAAAAAATAGTTGTTTATAAAAATCCGTGCATCTCACTTCGAATCGATCCCTCCGGACGTTACCGCAGCAGTAAACTCGGTCCAGGCAACCCCACGGCACACAAGAAGCATCGCTTAGTGCTGCTTCCGTCAAGACCTGACACGGTTCACGAGTCCCTGTTGCATGGGACCCGGACGTCAACGCCACTTTCCGCGGGCAGCTCCCGATGAACCGACCCTCTGTGAGACAACACCCCTGCTAGAGCGGATTGCAGGTACAGGGCACCGCTAACTCCCCGGCTGCACGGAAGATCCTACTTGGTGTTTGACAGATCCGCCGAATCATAATGGATATTGATCTGCTTTTTGTCGTACATTTTGTAAAACTCCATCATGATACGGTCGGTCACCACATGAACCTGATCCTCATCCATATTCAGAAGCAGTACGATCCGCTGTGTCGAACTGTACTTTGTCGTCGCATCCACACTGCGGATAGACTTGAGGATGGCTCTCTCCAGTATGGTCATCACCCGGTCTGTCTCATCGACGGAAACCCGATGTTCCTGATCCGACATCAGCGTGAACAGCAGGAGCCGGACATGTTGATGATTTCGTTCTGCCACATCCGTGATGTAATTCAGCATTGTCGTGAAGGCCGGCAGATCCACTTCCAAGCCGCCCTGGGATTTCTCCCGGTTTTTCAGGACGCCTACCAGTGATTTCAGATCCGCAGAGGCTTTCTTCTGCCTCTCGATCTCATCGGCCCCCTTCCAGTGGATATAGTATCCGTCCTCACTCTGGTGTTTTGCTACGTAGAGAGCTTTGTCCGCCCGCTCGTAGACGACGTTGAACTCTTCTTTCTCATGATCGATCATGGCGATTCCGATGGAGACATTCAGTTTGCCGAGCGATACCTGTTCATTTTTCTTTGCGTTCAGCTTCTCACGGAATTTCTCCGCCATTCTGGTCGCATGCTCCGGTGTAATAACTCGGGGAAATACCGCAACAAATTCATCCGCACCGAATCTGGCCACAATCCCCTTCTCCCGGAAGGAATCGATCAGCTTCGCCACCGTCTGCAGGTAGATGTCGCCGACCATATATCCCTCGGTTTCGTTCACAACATGGAACTGATCGATATCGAAGATAAACATCGTACCCTGTCCCTGCCGGGTGGCCTCCTGCAGAAGTTTGATTCCGTAATTCCGGTTGTAAGCACCGGTCAGCTCGTCGTGCATGTAGTTGCTTGCCAGCTGTTCCTCCTGCTTCTCCATCACACGACTGAGAAGCTCGGTCGCCTCGCGAACCTCCTTCGGTTCCTCGTAATGCTCCTCCTGAACCAGTCGTCCCTCTCTCAGCAAACGAAGCATGGCGCTTCCGGCTTCCGGATCGAACTGCGTTCCCAGTCCCTTCTCAATCTCCTCCTCGACGATCGAGGGGTCCAGGCGATTGCGGTAGATACGGGTACTGGTCATCGCGTCGTAAGCATCGGCCACGGCGATAATCCGCGCGATCTTCGGAATCTCGTCTCCTTCCAGACCTTCCGGATATCCCCGTCCGTCGTAACGTTCGTGGTGATACTTGGCTCCCACGTCGATCTCGGGGATCATACCGATATCCTTCAGGATGTCGGCACCGATTATGGTATGATTTTTCATCAACTGGTATTCATCATCGGTGAGCTTACCGGGTTTGTTCAGCACGGAATCCGGCACACCGATTTTTCCGATATCATGCAGCAGGGCGATGAATTTGATATCCGCCACCTGATCTTCCGTATATCCCAGCTCCGCAGCGATGCTGCCGGAGTAATCGGACACCCGTCGGGAGTGACCGGTGGTATACTCGTCCTTCGCGTCGATGGTGTTGGCGATCGTACGGATGGTAGCGATGGTCATCTCCTGCATGTCTTCACGAAACTTCGCGTTCTTTTTATCGATAATCCCGTATATCTTCGCGCCGACGATGGACGCGGTGAAGCAGAGCACCAGACAACCGATCTGGATTTCCACCTGAGAAAGGGATTCGGAGTTGATGACTCCGCTGCTGATCCGGAAGTACACCTGCACTCCGTTGATCACCAATACGATAATCCCGGTCAGTACCACCAGACCGACGTCATGATAGAGAACCAACAGAGAAAGGAGCGGCAGGATGTAGGAAAACACCATGATAGAGTAGCCTGTCGCCATGACATAGGTATACATGATCAGATAGCCGATCAATACCATATAACGCAGATAAAACCACTGGGGTCTCCAGTGATAAAGCAGAAAAACGATGATTGCCGGGACAACCGTAACAAGCGAGAAATACAGAAGGTAGCTCTCCGTCCGGTAACCGCGGAACATCTCTATGGTGTATGAGATCATCAAAACCACCACGATCACGAGCCAGCCGTAGACCATACCGGCATTCAGTCGCTCATCTCCCGGGCGATCTTCTCTTTTTTCGAAATGAAATCTCTCAAACATATGACTACCCCTTGTGTGTATGCTTTTTCTCTCGTAATTCTCTGAAAAATCCCGTCATCAGAGCCGAGCACTCCTCCTCAAGAACTCCCTCCGTCAACTCGACCCGGTGGTTAAACCCCTCCTGATGAAAAAGGTCGAGAACCGATCCCGCGCAGCCGGCTTTGGGATTCCTGCTTCCGATCACAACCCTCGGAATCCGCGCCTGCACGATCGCACCCGCACACATCGGACACGGCTCCAGCGTCACATACAGCGTACAGTCCTCCAGACGCCAGTCACCGACCTTCCGACAGGCCTGCCGGATCGCGTAAATTTCGGCATGAGCCAGGGACATTTTTCTGGAATTCCTTCGGTTATATCCCTTTCCGATGATCTTCCCGTCACGAACTACCACACAGCCGATGGGAGTTTCCTCCCTGGCGTATGCTTTTTTTGCCAGGCGGATCGCCTCACGCATATAGTCTTCGTCTTCCATGCTCATGCTCCGTCAATCTGTGCTCATTATTTATAATATACCGTAAATCCGCAAAAAATACAACTGTTATTTTGCATTTTCACGAAAAAAATGGGCCGTTTTTTCAGCAAACGGGAACCATCGGCAAATCCGGGGCGAAACCCCCTGTCATCGCAACCTCAAATGAATCCGAATTACCCGTCCGTCTCCGGGCAGGGCCGGAAGCATGATACCGGAATTCATAAGCTCCGAACCGGTGTGCTCCGCCTGGAATTCCACGTCCTCCCCGTCGAATTCCTTCCCGTCGATCACGGTGTCAACAGCGTAGGTTCCACCCTCTTCCAACCCCTTCAGACAAATCCTCCGGGTGCGCGCGTTCGGTATCGCCTTTGTCTGAACATAGACCGCCAGACTCTCTCTCCTGTCCTTCGACACAATCTGGATACAGTCGTGGGTATGGTTTTGTGCCGTGGACGCGATACGATAGTAATCTCCTTCCCGGATCAACGCACGAAAACGGTTAAATACGGCAATCTGATCGGTGATATATCCCTTCTCTTTCTCATCGAGGCTCGTTATATCCAGCTCGTAGCCGAACGTTCCGGCCAAAGCCACGCTTCCACGCATGCTCCAGGATGTGGTTCTGCCTACAATATGGTTCGGACAGATGCTGACATGCGCCCCCATGGTCGAGAGCGGGTAGAGCATCGCCGTCCCCTCCTGGATGATCAGCCGTTCCAGCGCGTCCGTGTCGTCCGAGCACCAGATCTGCGGGCTGTAGTAGAGCATCCCAGGGTCGAACCGGCTTCCGCCTCCGGCACAGTTTTCCAGGAGAAGATCCGGAAAACGTTCCGTCAGTCGCTCCTGCAGCTCGTACACGCCCAGCATATACCGATGTGCCAGCTCGCCCACGCGATCCGCCTCGACAACGGCACTGCCGAGATCTGCCAGAGGTCGATTCATATCCCATTTCATATACTCGATGTTAGCCGAGGACAGGATAACTTCGATCTGCTGCCAAACCCGGTCCACCACCTCCGGTCTTGACAGATCCAGAACATACTGATTCCTGCTTTGTGACGGAATCCTTCCCGGTATCTGCAGTGTATAATCCGGATGTTTCCGGTAGAGGTCGGAGTCCGGAGAAATCATCTCGGGTTCCATCCATATTCCGAACTTCATCCCAAGGGCATTAACCCTGTCAACCAGAGATTTCAAGCCGTTCGGCAGCTTTTTCTCATACACGGTCCAATCCCCGAGCGAGGAGTCGTCTCCGTCCCTGTGACCGAACCAGCCATCATCCATCACCAGCATCTCAATCCCGCACTCTGCCGCCTCCCGCGCGATATTCAAAAGCTTTTCCTCGTCAAAATCAAAGTATGTCGCTTCCCAGTTGTTGATCAGGATCGGCCGGTCTTTATGCAGATAGGGGCTTCGGATCAGATGAGAACGGTACAGATCGTGAAGTCGCCTTGTCATCCCCCCCAGTCCTTCGGCAGAATATAACAGTACCGCCTCCGGTGTCTGAAAGCTTTCACCGGAATCCAGCTTCCAGCGAAATTTTTCCCCGGATATACCGATGAACATCCGTACATGGTCAAACGGATCCAGTTCAGCCCCCGCAACATGATTCCCGGAATAGATGAGATGCATGGCGTAGACATCCCCGCTCTCCTGCGTCGTCTGAGGAGAGACCACGGCCAGAAACGGCTGGGACTGGTGACCGGTGATCCCCCGTGTCGAAGTCACATACTGGCGTCCGTGCCGAAGCGGCTTTCGGTCGATATGCCTCTCATCGGCCCAGGTGCCGTACATCGACAACATCTCGCAGGGCTCGCCGTTCCAGTCCGGATCTACGGAAGCACTGTATATTTTTTCGATATAGAGCGGCCCTACGGAACGGTTGATCAGACGGGTACTCCGGATGATGGCATCCGAATCGGAAAAGATCGTGTAAGACAGAAGCAGCTCTGCCTTCAGAAGATGATCCGCCAACCGCAACGTCAGTGTCATACTGTTTTTCCCGAAGGTTTGCGGAAGTCCCCTCAGCTCCTGTTTCTTTTTGCTGATCGCGTAGGACTCATACTTGAATTCGCAGCCGGTAAAGCCTCTCGCGTCCGTCAACTCGATGGCGCTTTCCCGATAATCTCCGATCCCGCCGCAGGGATATTCGGAAGGAAACGTATCTAAAAATGTCACCTTTTCTCCCGGTTTTTCCGCCGGCGAAAAAGGGAGTTCCGTCAGTCGGAGAACCGAGCGGGGATCCAGCGTATTCCGGGTTTCTCCGGACAGCTTTTTCCCATAGTACACATGACCGGGATAGCAGCCATCCGCCAGGCCGATCACATAGGTGGTGTTCTCCGTCTCGATCCAAAACGAATCTGTCTTCTCAACATAGCTTATGTTCATTCGGTTCCTCCATCAAAAAAATGCATCCGCCTCTCACTCAAAAGCTCAAAAGACCATCCCAGGTGTGCCTGAGATGGTCATTCATACAATATTCATAGGTTACCGGACCGGCTTTACAGCTTGGCAAGCTGTGCCAATGCCTTGTCCTTAATTATCACACGAAAATGCTCGTTAAAGTAATCCTGTGTCGCATAGGTCACCGGCTCCTCCGCGCCGTATTCGGACATGGTAGAGCATACGGAATGAAAAGCATGTTTTCCGTTACCACGGTTCAGCAGGAGGTAGTACTTTTTCCCTGCTACATCCTTCCACACAGTATTTTTTCCGGTATAGGAGGGGGTCACACGATGTGCCGCCTCGATGATGGGATTGATCGAAACGAAGGAATAAACCTTGATCCGCTCATGGATGTTCTCTGTCCGCTTCTGCGACCGGGACTTCCTGTCTTTATTCACTCCCTGGAGAGCCTCGGTCAGCGGAATAAACTGCGCTTCCTTATCGTCCTTTTCCTCGTCCTCCGGCTCTTCCTCGTACATCTTGTCAAAGCAATCCAGTAAATCATCAAAAGCAAAGGAATCCGACACGTCATTCTCGAAGGAGGGATCCTCGTAATCCGTCGTCACCCCGTCACTCGAAACTTCCTCACCGGGTACACGGAAGTTCGCGAACTTCTCATCGAATTCGTGAGGATTGTCCACCTTGGTGATCACCAGAACCAGCGATTCTCTCGATGTCGGTATGGCCTCGATCATCAACGGAATGTCTTCCGCATCAAACCCGAAATCAATATTCGCCTGCTCCATCATGTCACGAAACAGTTCCTTCGCACGTTCGGAACCATAAGCCAGTTCACTGATCTTCAGATGGCGCTCCACCAGATCATGCTTGCTGAGCGTGCACCGAATCTGATTATCACTGATGCGTTCGATCTTCATAGGTCATACCCCCTTTCATCCTCGGAATAATGATGTTTCCATAGAGTATAAAGGAAAACCTACCATAAGTCAAGACCTATCAGTGGGAAATTTGAGCCGTAACGGTATCTCCGTGAAAATATGTCCTCATCATCCCCGACGCCGAGCCCCCCTCCGGGATTGACGCGCTATCCAACCGTCCTAAAATGGTAGACGGCCGGGACAGATTGTTCGGTGTCGTAGTGAGAAAAACGGTTATTTCGTTATTTCCCATCAGTACCAGACTCCCCGCCGGCCAGGACGAAGGGGGCGTGGTAACATTCCTCTCCGTATAGGTCTCACCGGACGGCAAGGTGCAATAATACCTGTTTTCCGAAGAATGCGATCGGAACTCCAACACCTTCGTTCCGCTCCCTATCGAGTTGTAAAACTCCACCGCGGCGGAGCTGCTTTTTTCAACCACAAACGGAAAATCGTTATTGTCTACATACACTCGGAACACTTCCCCGGAATAAGGAACCGGTACCGTCGTCGGAGCCGGTGAAGTGGATGTCGACGGCGATGTGACCGGTGCTGCTGTGATCGTCCCGGGAGCCGCTGTAACCGTTCCGGGAGCCGCCGAAACCGCTGAGCCGGTCGGTGTTCTCGATGCCCACGGCCAGGGTGTTCCCGTCCCCCATGGTGCCGGCGAGCTCGTAACTCTCGGTGAACTCGAGGGGCCCGTCGTCGGAAGGGAGCCCTTCACGATACTGACGGAAACCGCACCTGTTCCGATGATTGCAGACATCCTTGCCGCATTCAATACTTTTCCGATACGGGTATACGCATATCCGTTTTTATGGTCCGAGTAGACCATTTCATATTTGTTCGTTCCGTACAACATGAAGTCACCGGCTGTCAGGGTTCCCGGCTTGTACTCCTCCATATCGTATATAAGCTCGGGATCCGAGGCAACCTTGGATACCCGGTTCTGATCTGTCATATACAGTACCTTCGGAAGAGAAGAATAGAACTTCCGTCCTGCGGCACTGTCCAGGATACTCATCTCAAAAGTAGCCTCAGCCGAGCCGTTGATCTGTAAAAATGCCTTCAGCGACCCTGCCGGAAATACCGTATCCGATGTTGCTGACGGCATCGGAGTCATCGATACGGTCGGATCGGTCGGACCCGATGTCGGCACCACCGGATCGGGCTCGATCACATGGATGTTCACCCATACCTTTTTGTTGTAGGTTTTCTTTCCATTGTTCATGGAAACCTTGACCGTAATTTTGGTCGTACCGAGTGTCTTTGCCTCGATGTATCCTTTCTTCGTCACAGACGCGATCGAAGGATCTTTGGACTTGTATTTCAACGCCGCTTTCCCTTTGGCGTTCTGAATCCTGACATGCAGCTGACGATGCTTCCCCTGCTTCAGATCATAGGTCTTTCCCGTCACAAAAGTATCGGTGAGGACAAGCTTCACCTTCAGTTTGGATCCGGCTACGGTTTTTCCCATACCGGGAAGCAACCCGATCACCATGCATATAATAAGCCAAAGGGCTATTTTTCGATATTTTCTAATCATAATCCGTCCTCCTGTCGGGAGCATAATCTCCGGAATTCGCTGAGTGCGCGTTTCCTAATCATAATATCGGCAGAATTCGTGATTCGGTTTAGCAGAAAAATGAAATCTCCTGCCAATCAGACAAAATAATCAATCCGCATGGCATGCTTGACCTCATCCAGCGTCTTCGCAGCGATTTCCTTCGCAGCGATGCTGCCCTCGCGCAGGATTTCCATCACAGCCGGAACATCCTTCTCCAGTTCTTTTCTACGTGCCTGAATCGGTGACAGCTCCTCCATCAAAACGTTGTAGAGGAATTTTTTCACCTTCACATCGCCGAGTCCGCCCCGGGTATAATGATCCTTCATTTCCTGCAGGTTTTGGTATTCCGGCAGGTACTCGGCAAACAATTCATCCCGGCAGAACGCATCGAGATAGATGAATACCATGTTCCCCTCCAGGCTGCCCGGATCCTCGACACGGATATGATTCGGATCCGTAAACATGCTCATGATCTTTTTCCGGATATCCTCCGGATCATCAGAAAGATAGATGCAGTTACCGAGGGATTTACTCATCTTGGCTTTCCCGTCGGTCCCCGGAAGTCTTGAACAGATCCGGTTTTCCGGAAGAAGTGCCTGCGGCTCCACCAGTACCTCTTCATAAGTGGAGTTAAAGCTTCTCACGATCTCTCTCGCCTGCTCCAGCATCGGCAGCTGGTCCTCACCTACAGGCACTGTGGTTGCCTTGAACGCGGTGATGTCTGCCGCCTGACTGATGGGGTAGGTGAAAAATCCGACCGGAATGCTGGAATGAAATCCTCTCATCTGAATCTCGGATTTAACGGTGGGGTTTCGCTGGAGACGGGAAACCGTAACCAGATTGCTGTAATAAAAAGTAAGCTCCGTCAGCTCCGAGATATAGGACTGCACCAGCAGATTGGTTTTTTCCGGATCGAGTCCGCAGGACAGATAGTCCAGCGCCACCTCGGAGATATTGGCTTTCACCTTTTCGGGGTTATCTGCGTTGTCCGTCAGTGCCTGCGCGTCTGCAATCATGATATGGATCTCATCGTATTCGCCGGAGTTCTGAAGTTCGACACGACGTCGAAGGGATCCGACATAGTGTCCCACATGCAGCCGTCCGGTCGGGCGGTCTCCGGTAAGAATTATCTTTTTCATCTGTTTTACTTCCTCCTGAAGAAACTCTTTTTTGTTATATTATACCTTTTTCAGGGGAATTTTTCAAGTATAAAAAAAGAAACGCATCGCAGCGTTTCCATCGTAGTTATACGGCGCGGAACCGCTCCCCGGTCCCGAACCGTATAACACATGCAATCCTTTCCGACATACCCGACGCATGTCAGACGGTCTTCTCATACGAAAGACGTCTGCTACGACGGGTCAATTGAATTGATATGTATCGCTGTAATCCGTCCACGGTAGTCACTTTCATAATCCACCATGTAGTTTCCGCGCTGCATCACTGCTACGACATCCCCCGGACGGCGCTCGGAATAGGAAACTCCTTCCACATCGACGTCGATTCCGTGCTCCTGCGCGTAAATCAGCTGATCCATAAAATGAATTCTCCTTTCCATCCACTCACATCCCTCCTTTCCCTTGCAGAAGGTGCATTCCCGTGATGTACCACCTGCCGCACCGTATATATCCCTTTCCTAACTCCTCCTTCCCTGTCCTCCTCTCCGGATCCGAACTCGGCGCGTAGTCTTATTATACCCTATGGAGGCATCGTAAACAAGTGCCGTTGGGCGGGAAAATTCGGCCATTCGTGCGGTAAAAGAGACGTATCAGGTCATTTTGGTGGATAATGTGCACAATTAATACTTGACATTTTTCATGATCGAATGTAAACTATATACATCAGTTTAGTTTACGAAAGGCGTTGCTTATGAAGGACAGATCGTCGATCCGTTCCGGATCACTGGCAAAAATGATTCTGACAGCTATGATGGCGGCTGTGTTCTGCATCGTCGGACCGGTCAGTATACCAATCGGTCCCGTGCCGATTTCCCTGTTTACACTGGTATTGTTTTTCTCCGTTTATATTCTCGGATGGCGGTATTCCGTTCTCGCCTGTGTCCTGTATCTGGTGCTGGGATTGATCGGACTTCCCGTTTTTTCCGGTTTCCAGGGAGGATTGGCGAAGCTGGCCGGGCCCACCGGCGGATATCTCATCGGATATATCCCGATGCTGATGCTCAGCGGACCGATCGTCGATTTGACGGAGAACAAAAGACGACAGATGAGTCCCCGTGCCACCCGCTCAAAGGATGAGAAGAGGCGTGTCCGGTGGATTTATGTCATGCAGGTGAATCATCTGTCCTTTGGAACACTGGTTCTGTATACATTCGGAACCATCTGGTTTATGGTCTCTACCGGATCATCGGTAGGCGCAGCTCTCGGGCTTTGCGTCATCCCCTTCATACCCGGTGATCTGGTAAAGATATTTATGGCTGTTGCTTTCGGACCGGTTGTTTCACAATCGGTCCGGAGTGTCGGCCGTATAATGGACGGTAAGGAGTAACAACGTGGAAACCCCCGCAGTTTTCAAACTGCGGGGGTTTTCCGTTTTCAGGAGTTCTCTTCATTTTTTCGTTTTAAATACTCATTGACCTTTGTGACCAGATCGTCCACATCCAGGCGAAACCGTAACGCAACCTGCTCGAGGGTTTCGTCCTTCGAAGCCGGACACCCGATATACTCCACTCCGTCTGCCATCAGCACGGCAGGGATCGCCGGATCCTTCTGAAGAAGCTCCGGAATCGGTATTTCCTTTTTTATCACGTTATTATTTTCCATTAATCATTTTTCCTTTATGCCGTCTTTTCAAACCAGTTTACCAGCTCATCGATCGGAATCGGTTTGGAGTACTTGTACCCCTGCAGATACCGGGCACTCATGCGGATGCATTTTTCCTCATCCTGCTCGGTCTCCACACCCTCGTACAGTACCGAATAATTCATGGCAGAGAACATCTGCGCCAGATGCGAAACCATCTTCTCCGACTTCACATCCGCCCCGCAGGCAATGACAAGTGAACGGTCAAACTTGATGATATCAAAAGGCAGCTCCATGATCCGCTCGAAATTCGAATACCCGGTTCCAAAATCGTCCAGATAGAATTTGATCCCATCCTGACGAAGTTCGTTGACACGATCTTTCACGATACGGAACTCACTCTCGTTCTGACTCTCGGTGATCTCGATGGCGATTTTTTCATGAGGAATTCCCACATCGTCGATGATCTTTTTGACATCGTCACAGAACCCGGCGTCTCTCAGTTCGCTCACGGAAAAATTCACCGACACCCGTTGCACGTTAAAGTTCTGTCCCAACAGTTTTTTGATACGGACACAGGTTTTGAAAAGGATAATCCGGCTCAGGTCGTGGATAAATCCAAACTCCTCCGCCAGCGGGATGAACACATCCGGAAAAACCATCCCAGTCTCCGGCAGCTTCATGCGCATCAGCGCTTCGGCCGTGTCGTATTTTCCGGTGGCGATGTTCAGCACCGGCTGGCAATACACTTCGATCCGAGGATCGTTCAGATCCCCCCTCTTCCGGATATCTTCCAGCTGAGCGAGAACGTAATTCATGTTATGGAACGCTTCGTATTCCTTTTCTCCCACAATCTGTACGGAGTTCATATCCATCTTGCTTTCCAGATAGTTCAACAAGCGGATGTAGTCATGATTTTTGCTGACCTCACGATTCGTCCGCAGAAATACGATTTTATAATCCAGACGATATGTATTGTAAGCCTCACCGAAGTGCTTCAGCATGACCTGCGCACTCTCCTTGTAGTCCGGATTTTTCTCCGGATCCGCCGTCAACACCATACGGCCGTTGCTGAGCTGAAAAAGCACCGCGCCCTTGAAAAAGCGGTGAGTGAAATCCCGGATTACCTCCTGAATCTCCCGGGGATAGTGTTTTCCCGTCCCCTCAAACTCCAGCATCATCAGACTCATCAGAATGCGATCCTTTTTATGCCGGTAGATATAGGTGATCATATCCTCAAAGGCTGAAACATTCACCGCGCCGATCTCGATGTTGTACGGATTGGAATGGATCATATACATCAGCGTGATCAGCGGATAGATAAAGCAACCGGTGGTAAAGGATACCTGGTTGTGCATTCCCTGAACGGCGAACATCGCAAAGGACATGATAAAAGATCCGATGATTCCGTACAGAATTTGCTTGACCATCCGCCCGCGATAATACAGCAGCAACCATACGATCAGTCCCACGAAATACAAATAACCGATGGCAAACCAGTTGAAGCCGTCATGGATCATCCCGAATTCATCGATGTAAAATCCGTACTTGAAAACATACCCGAGATTCTCGTACAGACCCATAACCACCAGTCCCGCCACACCGGCGATCACATACCGGCGGCCGGCTCTCAGATCCAGCTGAAGCGGCTCCATGACGTAGATCAACAGCAGGAACATATTCATAAAAAGGCCCAGATGGAACAGAGAACGGAAGGCATAGATCAATCCTGTCGGAAGCGACGTCCGGGCGTTCAGCATCATATGATAACCGACACTCGTCAACGAAGCCATAGTTAACATTCCGATCATCGCCATCAGTAACCGGTAGTTTTTATTCTTGATATTATACGCCACATGCATCAGGATCATAAAAACAATACAGCATGCCATGACCGTCAGGTCACCGACCGGTGTATAATTCTCATAGTACAGAATATAACCCGATGTTCCCATTTGCCACCTCCCACCCGTAACTCGACTGAGCCCCCTATTCTCAGCTTACGGTTCTCAGCTTACGGTTCTCCCAGAACTAAAGCAGCTTTGATCGCTTTTTTCCACCCCTTCATTTTTTCCTGCCGTTCCTTCTCATCGATCTGCGGATCAAACGTGCGATCGATGGTGAGGTTCGCCAGAATCTCATCCGTATTTTTCCAGTAACCTACTGCCAGACCGGCCAGATACGCGGCACCGATCGCCGTGCTTTCCAACATCTTCGGTCGCACTACCCGGGCATCGTTGATATCTGCCTGTGTCTGCATCAGAAAATCGTTCGCACTGGCTCCGCCGTCCACCTTCAGCGTCCGAATGCGAATCCCGGAATCCGCTTCCATCGCTTCGATCACGTCGTGCGTCTGATACGCGATGGACTCCAGTGTCGCCCGGACGATATGGTATTTGTTCACACCGCGGGTCAGCCCCACGATCACTCCTCTGGCGTATTGATTCCAGTAGGGTGCCCCCAGCCCCGTGAAAGCCGGTACTACATAACAGCCGGCTGTATCCGGATATTTCTGTGCCATATATTCGGTGTCATCCGCCGCATCGATGAGGCGGATCTCATCCCGCAGCCACTGAACCGAAGCACCGGCGATAAAAATAGACCCTTCCAGCGCATAGGTGACATGTCCGCCGATCCCCCACGCGATGGTGGTCACCAGACCATTTTTCGAAAAAACGGGCTTTTTCCCGGTATTCATCAGTAAAAAACAGCCGGTTCCATAGGTGTTTTTCGCGTCTCCCTTGGCATAGCAGGTCTGACCGAACAGGGCTGCATGCTGATCTCCCGCTGCCCCGGCAATCCGGATCCGGCCACCGAGATACTTCGGATCCGTTCTCCCATATACCTCGCTGGAGGGACGCACCTCCGGAAGCATCTGCTCCGGGATATCCAGCTCCCTCAGGATGTCCGCATCCCACATCAGGGAATTGATGTTGTACATCATGGTCCGGGAAGCATTGGTGTAATCCGTGACATGCACCCGTCCCTTTGTCAGCTTCCAGATCAGCCAGGTGTCCACGGTACCGAAACACAGCTCTCCCTGCTTCGCTCGTGCTCTGGCACCCTCTACATGATCCAGGAGCCACTTCAGCTTCGTTGCCGAGAAGTAGGCATCGATCACCAGACCGGTCTTGGCACGAATGGTGTCCGTCAGTCCCCGCGCCTTCAATTCATCGCAGTACTCCGACGTTCTCCGGCACTGCCAAACGATAGCGTTGTAGATCGGCTCTCCGGTTTTTCGATCCCATACGATGGTGGTCTCACGTTGATTGGTAATCCCGATCCCGGCGATATCCTCCGCGGAAGCACCGGCTTTCGACATAGCCTCCACCGCCACACCGATCATCGTAGACCATATCTCTCCCGGATCGTGTTCCACCCAGCCCGGTTTCGGAAAATACTGGGTGAACTCCTTCTGCGCCATAGCAACGATGTGCCCTTTTTTATCAAAAAGAATGCAACGGTTGCTGGTCGTTCCCGCATCCAGCGCCATCATATATTTTTTTGCCATAGTCTTGCTTTACCCCTCATACAGAGCCCTCACCTCGTCCGTGTAGACTCCTTCCCTCTCATAGATCACCAGCGGTTCCTCGCAGACCATACCGCTTTTTCCTCCGCGAACTCCCTCGATCAGAACCATGTTCGGCGGACGGTTCGCGTGAGGGTATACCATCCGCATACGCTTCGGCTCCAGTCCCTCCTCCACCATCCGGTGCAGGATCTCCGCTAGGCGAAACGGTCGATGTACCATATAAAAATGTCCCCCGGAAACCAACAGTCCCTTTGCCGTCCCGATCACATCCGCCAACGTGCAGTGAATCTCGTGCCGGGCAATCGCCTTGTGATCGGTGGGATTGATCAATCCGCCGTCCTCGGTCAGATAAGGCGGATTGCAGGTGACTACCTCGAACCCTGCCGCTCCGTACCGGCTTACCGCTTCACGGATGTCACCCTGACGGATCACTACCCGATCTTCTATCCCGTTGTACCGGACCGATCGTGCCGCCATGTCCGCGATATCCTCCTGAAGCTCCAGCCCATCGAAACGGGCCCCCTTTGTTCTGGCGGAAAGCAAAATCGGAATCACTCCGTTTCCTGTACACAGATCGATACAGCGCGCCCCTTCCTCCACCCGGGTAAACGCCGTCAGGAGCACGGCATCCATGCCAAAGCAAAACCAGGAAGGATTCTGGATGATCTGAAGACCTTCTCTCTGAAGGTCATCCAGTCTCTCCCCCGGCAGCAGAAGACTATTCTTCTTTGGTGTCTTTTCCACGATCTTTTCCACGATTCCTGCCCCGGTTTCTGCCCCGTCCTTTGCTCCGGTCTTTGTCACGGTTGTTGTTATCACGATCCTTGTCACGATCTTTGTCACGGTTGTTGTCGTGATCCTTGTCGTGATTTTTGTCACGTTCTTTATCCTTTTCTTTATCTTTGTCTTTGTCCTTGTCTCGCTTCGGTTTATATTTTTGGAAGGTCAGCTCCTTCACTTCGTAATCGCGAACTTCCTTCTCGTCACCCTCCAGCTCGACGATCACCTTCACTCTTTGTTTGAGGACACTGACACTCTGCACCTCGCCCTCCAGCCCGTCGGAAGTCTTCACGCGGTCACCCACATTCGGAAGATGAGAATTCAACTCCTCATAAGCCGCCTCTTCATTTTTCAGGCAACACATCAAACGGCCGCAGACCCCGGAAATCTTGGTGGGATTCAGGGAAAGACTTTGCTCCTTCGCCATCTTGATAGAAACCGGTGCAAACTCGGTGAGATAGCTGCTGCAGCACAGAGCCCGTCCGCAGATTCCGATCCCGCCGCAGATTTTCGTTTCATCGCGGACACCGATCTGACGAAGCTCGATCCGGGTACGAAATACACCGGCCAGATCCTTCACCAGTTCACGGAAGTCTACACGTCCGTCCGCCGTGAAGAAGAACAGGAGCTTGTTTCTGTCAAAGGTATACTCGGCTCCGATCAGTTTCATCTCCAGACCGTGACGCTCAATCTTGGTTTTGCAGATATCGAAGGCTTCCTTCTCCTTCTCGCGGTTTTCCCGCTCCGTTTGCTCATCCTTTTCCGTCGCGATCCGGATGATCTTTTTGACGTTGTCCTTCAGTTTATCCTCATCCATTTCGGTATTCGGCAGGATGACGGTTCCTATCTCGGTCCCCTTCTGCGTGCTCACGATCACCCGCTGCCCTCTTGCGAGTTTCTCTTCCCCGGGATCAAAATAATAAACACGCCCCACCTGTCGAAATCTGACACCGACTACCGTTTTCATGTATATCCTCCACTTACTCTTTCATTGTCGCAAACATCAACTCCATCGTGATGTCTATGTTCACATTTGCTTTGATCCGCACCTTCGCACGATCAAACGCCTGTATGATATC
>JAFYBS010000008.1 GCA_017540125.1 Eubacterium sp. | reverse complement strand
ATGCCCTCACACGACCGGCGGTGGCCAATGTCGATCAGGCGATCGTCGTGTTCTCCCTGACAAAGCCAAAGCCGAACCGGGGACTTTTGGACCGGTTTCTGCTGATGATGGAACGCGAAGGAGTGCCGGTCTGGCTTTGCCTGACCAAGACCGACCTGGTGAGCCGTGAAGTCACGGAGCAGATGAAAAAGGCGTACGAGCCGTGTACCGAGGGAGTGCTTCCGGTGAGCAACACGGAGGGAAGCGGAATCCGTGATGTACGGGCGGCTATGCGCGGCAGGACGACTGTTCTGGCGGGACCGTCGGGGGTCGGGAAGTCTTCGCTGGTGCGGCATATCTGCCCGGAGGCGGCCCCTGAGATCGGAAATATCAGTAAGAAGACAGAGAGGGGAAAGCATACCACAAGGCATTCGGAGCTTTTTCATATCGGGGAGAATACCTTTCTCTTTGATACACCGGGATTCTCCGCACTGGGACTGCCGGATTTACTGCCGGAGGAGCTGGGAGCGTATATCCCCGAGTTTGAACCGTATCTGGGGAAGTGTCGGTTTCCGGTATGTACGCATGTGCATGAGCCGGAATGCGCCGTGAGGGAGCAGGTCGGAAGCGCAATTGATGAGGAGCGCTATCGGTCGTACTGTCAGATGTTTGATGAGTTGAATTTGGTTGCTGTTAAGGCCGGAAGGAGTAAAAGATGAAATTAGGTATTGTTGGGCTACCAAATGTTGGTAAGAGTACGCTGTTTAATTCGTTAACGAAGGCGGGAGCGGAGTCGGCGAACTATCCGTTCTGCACGATCGATCCGAATGTGGGGGTTGTTCCGGTGCCGGATGAGAGAGTGGATATCCTGGCAGAGATGCACTCGTCGGCGAAGAAGGTGCCGGCCGTGATCGAGTTTGTCGATATCGCGGGACTGGTGAAGGGAGCCAGCAAAGGCGAGGGACTGGGCAATCAGTTTCTGTCCAACATCCGTGAGGTGGATGCCATCGTCCATGTGGTTCGCTGCTTTGAGGATGATAATATCGTTCATGTGGATGGCTCCATCGATCCGCTGCGGGATATCGAGACGATTAATCTGGAGTTGATCTTCTCGGATATCGAGATTCTGGAACGGAGGATCGCCAAGGTCAGCCGCGGAGCGAATAACGACAAAAAGTTGAAAAAGGAGTTGGAGTTTGTTCAGCGGATCAAAGCATTTTTAGAGGAAAATAAACTGGCAAAGAACTTCGAAGTCGGCGAGGACGATGACGAGGTAGCCTGGTTCAAAGAGTATAACCTGCTGACGGCCAAGCCTGTGATCTATGCGGCGAATGTTTCTGAGGATGATCTGGCGGACGACGGCGCGTCAAACGACCAGGTGGCGAAGGTACGGGAGTTTGCGAAGGAAGAAAACTCCGAGGTGTTCGTGATCTGTGCGCAGATCGAGCAGGAGATTGCCGAACTGGATGAGGACGAGAAGAAGGAGTTCCTCGATGATTTGGGGATTGCCGAGTCGGGATTGGAGAAGCTGATCAAGGCAAGTTATCGAATCCTGGGACTGATCTCGTTCCTGACGACCGGCCCGGATGAGACGAGAGCCTGGACGATCACCGAGGGGACGAAGGCACCGCAGGCAGCCGGAAAGATCCATACGGATTTCGAGCGGGGATTCATCCGCGCCGAGGTGGTGTCATATGAGAATCTGATTGAGAACCACGGAATGAACGGCGCGAAGGAAAAGGGGCTGGTGCGTTCCGAAGGGAAGGAATACGTGATGAAGGATGGCGATGTGGTGTTGTTTCGATTCAACGTATGAGGTATGATATTGACCGATTGTCTGCGGAGATCAATGCATGGTATGGGAATAAATAAAACACGGGATGGAGGAAACTTATGGAGTGTAAGCTGGCACCGTCCATACTGGCGGCGGATGTATCCTGCCTGGGGGATCAGCTCTGGCAGATTGATGAGGCCGGGGCGGAGTATGTTCATATCGATGTGATGGACGGGGTGTTTGTGCCGAATCTATCCTTCGGTATTCCCGTCGTGAAGGGATTGAGAAAATGCTCAGACCGGTTTTTCGATGTGCATCTGATGATCGTGAACCCCATCGAGTATATACGTGATTTTGCCCAGGCCGGAGCGAACGGGATCACCGTGCATGCCGAGGCGTGCGGTGAGAAGCTGTATGATACGATCATTCAGATTCTGGGCTACGGGGTGAAGCCGGCGGTGGCGATCCGGCCGGATACACCGATCGATCCGGTGCTGCCGGTGCTGGACAAGCTGTCTATGGTGCTGGTGATGACGGTTTATCCGGGTTACGGCGGGCAGAAGATCATCAAGGATACCTTTGCCAAGATCCGGAAGCTTCGCGGTATCATCGAAGAGAAAGAACTTCCCGTGGATATCGAAGTTGACGGCGGGATCACGCCGGAGAACATCGCGGAAGTGAAGGAGGCCGGTGCCAATATTTTTGTGGCCGGGACACAGGTTTTTGACGGGGACATCGGTAAGAATGTCCTTGGTCTCAGATCAAAGCTGAAGCAGGAAGCGTGAATCAAAAGAAAAGCCTTGCGGAAGCGGGGCTTTTCTTGTATAATGAGCAATATGATTTTGAATAAAGAGGGGAGAATTGGTAATGAACATGGCAGATGTGGCGTTTCCGCACCTGGGGATCTATATCGATTATCTTCCGAAGAATTTCAGTATCTTCGGTTTGAACATCGCCTTTTACGGTTTGATCATCGCCATCGGGATGCTGGCCGGGCTCGGTATGGCCTGTCGTCAGGCGAAGGTGACCGGGCAGAAAACAAGTGTTTACACGGATTATGTGTTGTTCGGGATTATCTTTTCACTGATCGGGGCGAGACTTTATTATGTGATCTTCGCCTGGGACAAGTACAAGGATGATCTGTGGCAGATTTTCAATATCCGCAGCGGCGGTCTGGCTATCTACGGAGGCGTGATCGCGGCGTTTCTGTCGGCGTATGTCTACTGCCGGATTCGGAAATACCGTTTTGCTCTTTTTGCCGATACGGCGTTGTGCGGGCTGATCCTCGGCCAGATCATCGGCCGGTGGGGGAACTTCATGAACCAGGAGGCTTTCGGTGAGTACACGGACAGCTTTCTCGCTATGCGTCTCAACACAGCCAACGTTAATTCGGCTTATATCACCGATGCGATGCATGAACATGCCGTGATGGCCGGAGGACAGGAGTTCATCCAGGTGCATCCCACGTTTCTGTATGAATCTCTTTGGAATCTGATGATTTTGCTCCTGATGATATTTTTCACGAAGAAAAAGAAGTTCCACGGTGAAATCGCATTGCTGTATCTGGTGGGCTACGGCCTCGGCCGGGTGTGGATCGAGGGCCTGCGTACGGACCAGCTGCAGATCGGCAACACCGGTATCGCGGTATCGCAGGTGCTGTCCGGTGTGCTGGTGGTGGGAGGTGTCATCCTGTGGGTGATCCTCAGGCGGCGTGCCGGTGATGGTGCAACGGCGCTTCCCGATGCGATGGCGGTCATGCCTGCGAAAGAAAGAGAAGAGAAGGACGATATGAACCGTATTCTTGACGAGTTTACCGAGGCGATGGCAAAGGAGGACGCAGAAGACCCTGACTAACACCATATATTGTGTTTTGATATTTATTATTCGAATATATTGTAAAAGCACGGGATTTCGTTAAATTTCGTGTTTTTTTATTGACCTTTTTTGCAAAAAAAACCTTGATTTTTTCCACTATGTGGTGTAATATATACATAAAGTGGTTGGAAGTGGTGTATTGTGGTTTTTTTGGAGGTAGGAAACGATGTTCATGGGCACCTACGAACACGGTATAGACGCGAAGGGTCGCGTGATCATCCCGGCAAAGCTCCGTGATGGTCTCGGCGATACGTTCGTCGTTACCGTGGGTCTGGATGGTTGCCTGTATGCCTATCCCATGAATGAATGGGAGATTTTTCTTACCGAACTGAAAAAGCTTCCGGGCACGAAGGAAGCACGTGCCTTCCAGCGAACCTTCATGGCAAACGCTGCCACCTGCGAATGCGACAAGCAGGGGCGCACCCTTATCCCCGCTAATCTTCGAGAACGCGTTGGCATAGATAAGGATATCGTCTTCGTCGGCGTCCTCGGTAAGGTTGAGTTATGGAGTAAGCAGGTTTTCGAAGAGAGTACGGATGTAGAAGACCTCGACTCGATTGCCGACAAGATGTCTGAATTTGGCCTTAGCTTTTAATTCATACCTCGACGATTGATATAGCAGGAGCGGCGCTTTGCAACTGTTTTAAGCGCCCTTTGAGCCGCTGGTTCTCAGGGGCGATTAAAACAGTTGGCAAAGCATCAGCGCTCCGGACCTTTTTACCACGAGGAAGTTATGGAGTTTAAACACAAATCGGTACTTCTCGACGAAGTAATCGAGCACCTGAATATCATCGAAGACGGCGTATATGTAGACGGAACCCTAGGAGGCGCCGGTCATTCTTCGGCTATAATCGCGAGGCTGGGGAGGGACGGGCGGTTAATCGGTATCGACCAGGATGCGGATGCGATAGCGGCTGCAGAAACCAAATTGCAGGGAGACTCCCGTGTGACGATCGTGAAGAACAATTTTCGGGAGCTGCGATCTGTTTTGCAGAAGCTATCAATCCCGCAGGTCGACGGAATACTCTTGGATCTGGGAGTATCCTCTTACCAGTTCGATGATCCGGAAAGAGGATTTTCCTATCACGAGGATAAGCCGCTGGACATGAGGATGGATCGTGACCGGTCACTGACTGCAGCGGACATCGTAAACACTTACGCAGAAGAAGACCTGCGGCGAATCCTGAAGGAATACGGAGAAGAAAAATACGCCGGACCCATCGCGGCAAACATAACAAGGACTCGGGAACAAAAACGGATTGAGACCACAGGTGAGTTGGTGGATATCATCCGAAAATCCATGCCGGAACGGGAGAAAAACAAAAAAGGCCATCCGGCCCGCAAGACCTTTCAGGCACTTCGGATTGAATGCAACCAGGAACTGACCGTACTTCGGGAAGTGCTGGACGATGCCATCGAATTGTTGAAGCCGGGTGGACGGCTGTGTATCATTACATTTCACTCGCTGGAGGATCGTATCGTCAAGCAGGCATTTGCCGGGGCAGAGAATCCCTGCACCTGTCCGCCGGATTTTCCGGTATGTGTATGCGGGAAAAAACCGCTCGGACAGATGAAACCGCACAAGCCGATCGTTCCGGGGGGAGAGGAAATCAGGGAGAATCCCAGGGCACGAAGTGCGAAATTACGGGTTTTTGTCCGGGGAGAAGAGTAGATTTACAGGGGAAAAAGGGAAAAACAGGAATCAGAGTATCATTCGGAGGAAACGTTTTATGAAAGAACAAAGCATCCAGAG
This sequence comes from Eubacterium sp., assembly GCA_017540125.1. GTDB lineage: Bacteria > Bacillota > Clostridia > Lachnospirales > Lachnospiraceae > Eubacterium_F. The sequence continues at coordinate 8,986 of JAFYBS010000008.1, read as the reverse complement.
AAAGCATATGAATGTGTATGTATTCGGTTCAGAGGCGCCGGATATCAAAACCATGCCGGACTATGATCAGCATGAGGGTCGTGTTATCCACAGGGATCCGGTCACAGTTGAAAGACCGGCCGCCAAGCCGAAAGCAGACATTTTTTCGATCGTATTGATCCTGTTTACCTTTGCGGCGGTGATGGTTGTAGGAATTATTTACTTAAATTTAAATTTTCAGTCTACCTATTTGTCCAAAAGTGTGGTAAAATTACAAAGTGAGGTTGTAGAGTTACAGAAATCCAATGCCGCAACCGAAGAACAGTTGGAGGATGGGGTCAATCTGAAAGCGATTTATAAAAAGGCGACGAAAGAGCTGGGGATGAAACCGATCCGGCAGAGTCAGATCGTCACCTACCAGAGACGGACAAGCAATGAAATCCGTCAGTACGGGGAGATCCCCGTGAATTAAGACCTTGTAAACAAATGAGTGCGAAACAGAGCAGACAGCCGCGAGACGGCCGCTATACAGGCAGGCACAGAGCCAAAACAAAGCGATTTACAAAGAGAATGAGAACCTCTCTTTTCGTTTTTTTTGCGCTCTTTTTTCTTGGTTTTGTCTTTCTGCTGTTCCGAATCTATCTTCTGGATAAAAATGACGGCAACCGTTATCGAAAAGCCGCTCTGGCGGGACAGTCCTACACGAACTCCATATTGGATTTTCAGAGAGGGGCGATCCGGGACAGGAACGGCACCACGATGGCGGTCAGCGTCCGCAAGTACAATCTGATCCTCGAACCGCGAACGCTGAACAACAACGATGAAATGCATGTACGGACCGTCGACGCTCTGTCAAGTTATTTCAACATTTCACGGGACACCATTGAGGATATCATTGCATCGAAACCAAACTCCATGTACGAGCATATCGACGAGTTGAGAGAGCTTTCCGATGAGCAGGTGGATTCTTTCCGTGAAAAAATAGCTTCGGACGAGCTGATTGACGGAATCTGGTTTGAGGAGACGTATTCCCGTATCTACCCGCTGAAAGAAGTAGGCTGTAACGTCGTCGGATTTTTGGGAAGCGATAATCAGGGGACCTACGGGATAGAAGAGAACTATAATGATCAGTTGAACGGAACGACCGGACGAGAGTACGGTTATTTCGATTCGAATATGAACCTGCAGAGAACCATCAAAAACGCCAAGGACGGAAACGAGGTAATCCTTACCATCGATGCCCATGTCCAGCAGGTGGTCGAGCAGCAGATACGTTGGTTTCAGAAAAAATCCGATGCCGGTCCGGCCAAACACGTGGGCGTCATGCTGATGAATCCGAATAACGGTGAGATCCTCGCGATGGCTTCCGAGTCCACCTTCGACCTGAACAATCCCAGAACACTGGCTTCCATGTATCCTCTGGCTGAGATCAGCGAGATGACAGAAGAGGAACAGAAGCAAAACCTGATGACGATGTGGTCAAACTTCTGTATCGGATCAGCCTACGAGCCCGGATCGACCTTCAAGCCCTTCACGATCGCGGCAGCGCTGGACGAAGCGGTGATCAATACGAGTTTTTCAGCAAATTGTAAGGGTGTGAAAAATGTCAGCGGCGTGGATATCCACTGCAACAACCGCGACGGTCACGGAATACTGGATTTGGAGCATATTCTGATGGAATCCTGCAACGTGGGATTGATGAACATCGGAGCGAAGCTGGGCAGAAACAAGTTTTCCAAATACACGAAGCTTTACGGATTCGGGCAGAGAACCGGTATCGACCTACCGGGAGAAACCTCGGGTTTGATCCATCCTCAGGACAAACTGAATGCGGTGGAACTGGCAACCTCAAGCTTCGGACAGACGCAGACGGTGACCATGGTTCAGATGCTCAGCGGATTCTGCTCTCTGATCAACGGAGGAAAATACTACCAGCCGCATCTGCTGAAGGAAATGCGTACCGCCTCCGGAGATCCGGTCGAGCGGGTGGAGCCGACCATCGTCAAAACCACCACCTCGGATAAAACCAGTCGGACTCTTCGGAAATACCTGAAGTCAACGGTGGATGAAGGAACGGCGAAACCGGCTGCTGTTCCCGGGTATTCCGTGGGAGGAAAGACAGGTACTGCCGAGAAACGTCCGGTCAGTGAGCATAAATACCTGGTTTCCTTCATCGGAGCAGTTCCCATCGAAAACCCTCAGGTGGCGATCTATGTCATCATCGACGAGCCGAATGTCGAGGATCAGGCTCATTCGACTTACGCTACCACGTTCGCCAGCCGGATCCTGCAGAAGGTTCTTCCTTTCCTCGGAATTTACGCGGATGAAGCCGAACTGGCCAAGGCATCGCCTACACCGGACCCCTCAACCGGTTCCGATGTGGAAGCCGAACCCGTACAGGAACAATCCCAGGAACCCGAGCCGGAAGAAGAAGCGGGGCAGGATGAGCTCTCACAGGAAGGTCAGTCGGAAGAAGAAGCGGGGCAGGATGAGCCCTCACAGGAAGAGCAGTCGGAGGAAGAATCATCGCAGGAATCTCCGGGTGAAGGTGAAACACCGCCGGAAGAAAACACTGAAAAACAACAAGAGTAATCCTGATGAGCAACTACGGTAACAAAGTTCATCCGGGACGGGCGTTTGCAAACTTTTTTATCACCCTTTGAGCCTTGAGCTCTCAGGGGTGATAAAAAAAGTTTGTCAAACATCAGCCGTCCCGGCAAGAATCCTAATCCAGCAATTATTATCTAGGAGGAGTAAACCATGACCATCGATTTCGTACGCGAGATTCTGCCGATTCTGCTCTCGTTTGCAGTAGTCGTCATCACCCTGCCGTTTTTGATCCCGCTTTTACGTCGCCTGAAATTCGGCCAGACGGAACGCGAGGACGGACCGCAATCCCACCTTTCCAAAACCGGCACCCCCACCATGGGCGGTATCGCCATCCTGCTGGGACTTCTGGTTCCTTCGCTGTTTTATCTGCGGTCCTGCCCGGAGATCATCCCGATCCTGATCATGACCATCGGCTTCGGCGTCATCGGATTCATCGATGATATGATCAAGGTGGTGAAAAAGCAGTCCGACGGCCTGTCTCCTCTGCAGAAGATGGCACTTCAGTTCCTCCTCACCGGCGGATTCCTCGTTTATTATTTTCTGGTTGAGAAGAAAGAGGCGATTGTCCATATCCCGTTTACGGATTATGCGTTTACCATGCCGGTTTGGCTTTTCTGTATTTTTGTATTTTTCGTGGTACTGGGAACGGTCAACGGAACCAACCTCACGGATGGTTTGGACGGCCTGGTATCCGAAGTGACCGTGGTTGTTGCGGTATTTTTCATCATCGTTACACGAAACGCCGCACCGGGGATGGAACCCATGTCCGGTCTGATGTTTGGCGGTCTGATGGGATTTTTGCTGTTCAACTCCCATCCTGCGCGGGTATTTATGGGTGACACCGGATCGCTGGCTATCGGCGGCTGGCTTTCTTCCATGTGTATTCTTCTGTATGATCCGCTTCTGATCATCATCGTCGGCCTGATCTATCTCATTGAGGTCATCTCGGACATTCTTCAGGTGGGATATTTCAAGCTTACTCACGGAAAGCGCATTTTCAAAATGGCGCCGATCCATCATCACTTTGAGTTGTGCGGAATGTCAGAGGTACAGATCGGAACAGCGTTCACGGTCATTACCGTGTTTATGTGTCTGCTGGGGCTTTTGTCCCATCCGGCCGGATTAACGTTTTAGGGAGAGTTTATGCAGCAGTCAGCAAGAGCGGAGCAGCGTGCCCGCCGTGATCGTCGTATACAGAGTCGCAGAGAAGGCGTCGAAGGAGGATTCGACTACAGCCTTCTCTTGATCACATTCTGTATTATCGGTTTCGGTATGCTGATGATCTACAGTGCCAGCTCTTACTCTGCGCAGGTCAAAAATGATGACAGCTCCTATTTTCTCCGGCATCAGGCATTCAATGTCGGGATCGGTGCCATCGTCATGATGATCGCTTCGAAGTTCCGGTATAGCTGGTTCATCCGTCCGCTCACGATTCTTCGGATCCGGCTCGTGAATGTTCTCTACCTGGCCGCTGTGAGTCTCCAGATTGCCGTTCTGGCGCAGGGTGGCGGACTGAACGGAGCCAACCGGTGGCTGCGGCTCGGTCCGATTTCCTTCCAGCCGTCGGAGTTTACAAAGGTAGTGGTGATCCTTCTGGTTGCCTATCTGGTATGTGAGATCCCGGCTTCTTTTTCCGAGACCAAAAAAATGGTCCGGATATTTTTGATGGTATCCATTCCGCTGGGTTTGGTTGCTCTCGAGGATCTCAGCAGTGCCATCGTCATCTTTATCACCGCATTTTTGATCTGCTTTATCGCGGCGAAGAAAAAAACGCCCTATATCGTTCTGGCAATGAGTGCCGCGGCATTGGCCTACCTCTACGTGTTTCACCTGGGATCCAGCTTCCGTGCGGACCGAATTGAGATTTGGAAGAATCCGGAGGGACATCCGAAGGGGGCGCAGATCGTTCACGGGCTGTATGCCATCGCTTCCGGAGGACTGTTTGGAGCAGGCTTGGGAGAGAGCATGCAGAAGCTCGGATTTCTCCCGGAGCCCTATAACGATATGATCTTTTCCGTCATCTGTGAGGAATTGGGTCTGGTGGGGGCCGGGATCGTCATTTTGATGTTTGTCCTGCTTTGCTGGCGGATCTATTCCATCGCCATGCGTGCGCCGGATCTTTTTTCCGCATTGATCTGTGTGGGAGTCATGGTACATATCGCTTCCCAGGCATTGATCAACATCGCGGTGGTCACCAATACGATCCCGTCTACGGGAATTCCCCTGCCGCTGATCAGCTACGGCGGCTCCTCCGTCATTTTTATGATGGCGGAAATCGGTATCGTGCTCGGGATTTCCTCGAGAACCGGTGTGTCCGGTTCGATGGGAGGTGCGAGATGAGAGCATTGAAATGGCGCTATAAGCTGCCGTTGATCCTGTTGATCATCGCTGCCGTGCTGGCCATCCTGTGGTTTGTCTTTCTGATCCGTACCGTCAGTGTGGAGGGCAACACATTTTTCCCGGAGGATGTGGTGGCAGAGGAGTATCAGCAACATTTCTGGCAGAAAAATGTTCTGACCAACTTTATCATGGATCATCTCGGTTTTACGGAGAATCCTCCCTACGTGAGGGAGGCAGAGCTGAGCTATCCTTCCTTCGGAGAGCTGCATATCACGCTCCACGAAAAGGCGATCCTGGCCGGCTTGTGTTTTTCCAACCATTATATCTACTTCGACAAAGACGGGATGGTGTTGAAGACAACGACGGAGCCGATTCCGGATATCCCTTACTTTGAGACCGATGATGTGAAGGACTTTACGCTGTACCGGACGTTGAAGACCGGAAGGGAGGAACTGCTGTCCCAGATGCTGAATCTGGCAAATCGCCTTTCTTATTATAAAATCGAATGGGAGAGGATTTGCTTTGATCTCGAAGGACATGCTTCACTGTATAAGGGTGATGTAACGGTTCATCTCGGAAGAAGGACGGATTACGATGAGGTTTTGTCAATCCTTCCGGATATCCTGAAGTCGGCACTCGAAACCGGCGAAAAGGGAACCATCGATATGTCGAACTACAAGGTGGGAGCGCCCATCATCTTCAAAAAAGAAAAATAAACCGAAAAACTGCGTGTTTTCGTACTTTTCAACGGAAAAGCAAAAGTTGTTCAAATTTGCTCTTGATTTTTTTGTAAAAATTTCGTAATATATATAAGTGTATGTGAAATGCCTTTGGGAAAAAAGGAGGAAACCCCGTTGTTAGAGATCAAATCGAACGAGAGAGACAGTTCCGCAGCCAATCTTCTGGTGATCGGAGTCGGCGGTGCCGGCAACAATGCTGTCAATGAGATGATAGAAGAGGGAATACGTGGAGTTGACTTTATCTGTGTCAATACGGATATTCAGGTACTGAAGGAGTGTAAAGCGCCCAAGTGGATCCAGATCGGTGAAAAACTGACCAAAGGTCTCGGTGCGGGAGCTGTGCCTGAGGTGGGAGAGAAGGCTGCTGAGGAGAACCGTGAGGAGCTGGCCGAGGCAGTTCGTGACGCCGATATGGTGTTTGTTACCTGTGGTATGGGTGGAGGTACCGGTACGGGTGCTGCGCCTGTTGTTGCCCAGATTGCTAAGGAAATGGGCAAGCTTACCGTAGGTATCGTGACCAAGCCCTTCGCTTTTGAAGGGAAAAAGAGAATGAACAACGCGATTGGCGGTATTGACAAGCTGAAAGCCTGTGTGGACACCCTGATCGTTATCCCGAATGAGAAGCTGTTGCAGATCTGTGACCGGCGTACATCCATGCCGGATGCTTTCAAGAAGGCAGATGAGGTGCTGCAGCAGAGTGTACAGGGTATCACGGATCTGATCAACACCTCGGCATTGATCAATCTTGACTTTGCGGATGTCGTAACCGTCATGAAGGACAAGGGAATTGCACATATCGGTATCGGAACCGGTGCCGGCGATGACAAGTGTGTGGAGGCGGTTAAGCAGGCAATCAACAGCCCGCTGCTCGAGACATCCATCGATGGCGCGAGCCATGTTATCATCAATATATCCGGAGAAGTTAGCCTGATCGAGGCAAACGAGGCGGCTTCCTATGTTCAGCAGCTCGCCGGTGAGGAGGCAAACATCATCTTCGGTGCGATGTTTGATGAGAATGCTCAGGATACGGCGACGATCACCGTTATTGCCACCGGTATCGAGGCAACATCGGTGAACAATGCGTCTTCTTCGATTTTCAACAGCTCGTTCGGAGGCGGTTCATCCAGACCGAGCTTTATGAGCCGTAGTTCTGCTCCGGCAGGCGGGGCAGGTGCGACAACGGCACCCGGAGCAACGGCCCAAACACAGAGGCCGGCGGGAGGCGGATTGAGTTTCCTGAACAAGGGCTTTGGCGCGCAGACCTCGCAGGCACGTCCGGCAACACCGACGCCGGCAGCACCGCGTTCGGCGGCACCCGGTGAAGGCGTAGTCAGCAGAGGAGTGGTTCATCCGGATATGGGTGGAATGAATCAGCCGGCACAGCAGGCACAGCCGATGCAGCAGCCGATGCAACCCAATCCCGGTATGGGAAGTCAGAGTGCATCCAGCGAAATCAAGATTCCTGATTTCGTTCGAAATAAAAAACAGGATTAATAGAGAAGTAAAGGAGAAGTTTGGTTATGAGTACGTTGAAGTTGATCGTTACTATCGCATATATCGTTGTATGCGTGGTACTGGTTATCGTAGTTTTGATGCAGGAGGGAAAAAACACAGGTTTGGGAGCACTGTCCGGTTCTTCGGATACTTACTGGACCAGAAACAAAGGTCGTTCGGCCGAGGGTATTCTGGTGAAGATCACCAGAGTGGCTGCCGTGCTTTTTGTGGTACTGTCGGTGGTGTTATGTACCAGCTGGCTGGATTGATGCGGCGTGATTAACATTGACTGAGACACTCCTTCCTTATGGGAGGAGTGTTTTTCATTTTTAGTAGGTGGCTCGGGGACGCAATCGCAAATCAGGTCGCGAATGTTGGGTGCATATTTCACTCGGGGGTTCGCTTTCGCCCTTTCCGAACTGCAGCAAAGAAACCTCAAGCGGTTTCAATCAGTTTCGCTGAGCGAAACTGACTGCACGCGTGCAAAACACGCACGCTGCGCAGTGGCGTTCTCGTTGAAATGTGCACCCACATTCGCATTGACAACTGCCACTGTTATCATAAACATTTTTTAAAGAGGAATAAGGAGAAGTAGTAAAGTGTCTGGGAATGGTAAGAAGCCGCATGGCAATCGAGCGGCGCATAATAATAGAGTTGAGCTGCCGGTGTATGCCGGGACCTATATGGGAACGAAGCAGGGCTTTGGTTTCGTAAGGGTTGAGGAAGAGGATGAGGATATTTTTGTGCCGGAACGGTATACGGGCGGCGCGATGAACGGGGATACCGTACGTGTCGTCGTGACGAAGCAGCGTTCCGGCGGACGTCATAAATCTGAGGGTGAGGTTGACCGTGTGATCAAACGGGCGGTAACCTCTTTTGTGGGGACCTTTGAGAAGAACGGCAAGACGACCTTTGTTTTGCCGGATGACAGCAAACTCCCTGATTTTTATATTCCGAAGGGCAAGACCCACGGGGCGAAGGACGGACAGAAGGTACAGGTGGAGATCACGGCGTATGCCACTCCGGGACGGTCTCCGGAAGGAACGGTGACAAAGGTCCTGGGATATCTGTCGGAGCCGGGCGTGGATGTGGAGAGCGTGATCCGGGGGATGGAACTCCCGGTGGATTATCCGGAGGATGTGATCCGTCAGGCGAAAAAGCTGCCGTCTTCGGTTTCCAGAGCAGATCGCAAGGGGAGAAAAGACTTCCGGGATCTGGTGACTGTGACGATTGACGGAGACGATACGAAGGATTTTGACGATGCGATCACGCTGTCCGTCACAAAGGACGGGTACGAACTCGGGGTACATATCGCCGATGTGTCGCATTATGTGACGGCCGGGTCACCGCTGGACCGGGAGGCCAGGGACCGGGGAACCAGTATTTACCTGGCGGATCGGGTGATCCCGATGTTGCCGAAAAAGCTGTCAAACGGGATTTGCTCGTTGAATGAAGGAGAAGATCGCCTGACACTCAGTTGCGTGATGAAGCTGGACAACAGGGGGGAAGTGGTTTCTCACGAGATCTGCGAATCGGTGATCAATGTCAACGAGCGGATGACCTATCACGATGTCAGTGAGCTGCTTCGTCTGGCACATAGAGCAGAGATCTGGAAAGAGAATAAGCTCAGGCAAAAGCTGAAAAAAAAGGAGAAAAAGGAACAGGATATCCCGCTGAATCAGATAAAGAAAATTGCGAAAACCGAGGGAGAGGATGCCTTGGAACTGTTCGGAAAGTACCGGAAACGGATTTCCTGGTATCTGCTGATGGAGGAGCTGGCGGCCAAAATGCGGCGTCGGCGGGAGAAAGCCGGTTCCATCGAT
>JAFYBS010000045.1 GCA_017540125.1 Eubacterium sp. | reverse complement strand
TCGTTTTCCTCGGCCTTAAGACAGTTGTTCTGACAGCCGGTAACACCGAACTTGAATTTATGGGGCAGTTCCCTGCCAAAGTATCTTTCGTCCAGCTCCCGTGCCAGCGCCTCACAGTCGATGCAGCCGTTCGGACACACCTCCGAGCCCTGACAAGCCGTGATGGTCCGCACCCGAGGTCCGCACACACCCGGACTCACATCGCCCTCCGCGAGCGCATTTTTTACATCGTCAATCTGTTCCAGCTTTATAAACGGAATCTCAACTCCCTGTCTGGATGTCAGATGAACATAACCGTGACCGTACTCCTCCGCCACCTCCGCTATTTTTGCCAGCTGTTTGGCCGTGAGCTGACCGCCCACCACACGCAGGCGGAGCGAAAAATGATTCTTTTGCTTCTGGCGCATGAAGCCGCCTTTTTTTAATGTCGCGTAATCCGTTGCCATAATCTCTCTTCCTTCCCGGGACTCACCCTGCTATACTATCTCCGGTCTGCAATTCCATCCAACTCCACCAGTTCTTCACGTGTTGATACGCCGTTCTCGACGTGAAAGGAGTTGAGTACCGGATTGTCAATGTCCATCAATGATAGTATCAGATAACTGGCCTCGCTGTCAACCGCCAAACGGATATCCTCATCGGATGAGCGCGATGGTGATTCGGGATGGGAATGCCAGTTGCCGAGCGGTTTTATTCCCTCGCTTCTCATATCCTTTACCGCCTGCAACTGTTCCTTCGGATCTATGGAAAAATGCTCCCGCGAGTGATCCGTGTTCGTGAGGAGATAGACCTTTCGAATTTCCCTCACACCGTCCTCGTTATCGATTCCCCCGATCAGGCCGCACGCCTCATCCGGCAATCTGTTTTTTGCATGCTCGATAATCCGGTTTACGTCGTCTTTTTTTATCGTTATTTTTCTCATTACAATCCTCCGTGATTCGGATTCAATGTCCTTTAATATCGCAGGCCGCCTGCTCGTAATCAATCAGCTCCGTGATCGTCGGATGCTCCGAGCATACGGCACACCCTTCACCGCGCGGAGGAAGCTTAATCGTATGAAACTCCATCTTCAACGCATCATAGGTCAGCAGTTTACCGATGAGAAGCTCACCCGTACCCGTGATAAACTTTACGGCCTCCATCGCCTGCAGGGATCCGATCACGCCGCCCATGGCACCAATCACGCCCGCCTGCTTACAGGTCGGAACAGCATCCGGCGGCGGCGGATTTTTAAAAACGCACCGATAACAAGGGCCCTCGCCCGGCACGACCGTCATCAACTGACCCTTGAAACGGATAATCCCCGCGTGAGAGAAAGGCTTATTCTCCATAACACAGGCATCGTTTATTAAAAACTTGGCCGGGAAATTGTCCGTACCGTCAAGGACAAAATCATAACCCCGGATCAATTCCCTTATATTATAACTGCTCACAAAGTCCCGGTGCGTAACCACCTCCACATCCGGATTGATGGCACGCATCGTCTCAGCCGCCGACTCCACTTTCGGCTTTCCGATATCCTCCGTTGTGTGGATCACCTGTCTTTGCAGATTGGACAGATCCACAACATCGGCATCGACAATACCGATTTTTCCGACACCCGCTGCCGCCAGATACAGTGCCGCCGGAGCACCGAGACCGCCGGCCCCGATGATAAGAACACTTGCATTCAGAAGCTTCTTCTGTCCCTTAACTCCGATCTCTTTCAGGATGATATGTCGGGAATAACGCTCTAATTGTTCATTGGTAAATGACATAGTGCTGTCTCCTTCCTTTACGCATTATTATTTCTGAAAAAATGCTCCGCCGCCCATGAAATACAGGAACTCCACCTCATCACCCTCGTTCAGTTTCTGGGTATCGAAGTCTGCACTCTTTGCGAATTCCTCGTTGACGGAAACACTTACATATTCAGGATTTTCCACATTCTCCTGCTCAATCAGTTCCCGAATTGTAATCCCGTCTTTAAACTCTTTTTTTTCTCCTGCCACGATAATATTCATTGTTTTATCCTCCGTTCTTTTTAAACTGTTATTCTACTGATTGCAGTTCATTTTTATTGCAACGCCTGTATGAAATCATCCACAAGATCCGCGGCGTCCTCAATCCCTACACTGACTCGTATGGTGTCCTCATATACACCCGCTGCCTCGCGCTGTTCCTCCGTTGCGTGATGATACAACGTCGAAGCCGGATGCAGGGCCAGTGTCCGTATGTCACCGATATTGCTCGCGATGGATACGTATTTAAGCTTGTTCAAACAGGCAAACGCCCTTTCCCGACTCCCGGCGCGAATCGTCAGTATCCCTCCGCCGTAGCCCTTCAAATCTCTTTCACAGAGCGCATGATACGGATGTATATCAAGCCCCAGATAGTTGACCGTTTCACCTGCTTCCGAAAGCCCGCGCGCCAGTTCCTTCGCGTTATTGCAGATTCGCTCCATGCGCAGTCCCAGCGTCTCGATCCCAACCGTATTCATATACGCATTGAAAGGGGACATGCATCCTCCGAAGTTCTCCCAGAGATCCGTTCGAAGCCGAACCGCAAACGAGAGATTTCCGTATTTTTTATACTCCCTTAATGCCGGGAAACGTTCGAAATCCCACTTAAAAGTCCCACTGTCGATCACAACTCCTCCGATGGAATTTCCACCGCCGTTTATGTATTTAGAGGTGGAATGGATCACGATATCCGCTCCGTTTTCAATCGGTCGTGTGAGATACGGAGTCGCGGTCGTGCTGTCAACGGCCACCGGAATCCCGTGCGCGTGTGCCAGCTCCGATACGGCCTTCACATCCATAACCTCCTGCGAGGGATTGGAGATCAGTTCGGAAAAGATCAGTCGTGTCTTCTCCGTGATCAGCGGACGTATTTCATCCGGATCCATGTGATCCGCATAAACGGTTTTTATGTTAAACTTTTCCAGGTCCGCAAACAGATTCAACGTCCCGCCGTAGAGATTTCGCCCCACGATGATCTCATCGCCGGAACAGACCAGCGCCAATATCGCATTGGATATCGCTGCCATCCCCGAGCTCGTCGCCACGCATCCCGCTCCGCCTTCCAGTTCGTTGACCCTCTGCTCAAAGGCAGTGATTCCCGGATTGCCTATCCTCGTGTAAGCAAAACCCATGGATTTATGGGCAAATACTTTTTCCTGCTCCTCCGGCGAACCGTATGTGAACGCGCTCACCTGTGAGATCGGCGGCAACGTGGCTCCGTGCAGATATCCGTCGGTTCCTTTTCCATGTAATAATAATGTATTGAATTCCACGATCTAACCCCCTTTTCCGAATATAGAATGAGGATTCTTTCAGTACGCGTTCGCCTTTGACGCATCTACCTGTATTTTCCGTTGTTCACCGGTCGGCTTTGTAACGATCCAGTTTACGATATCCCCGAACCGCTCGTACGCAAGTGTACTTCCCATACCGCCTATATCGGCGCCCAGAAAAAAATGTACCGCGCCCTGTCCGCATTCTTTAAGGCAGGAGGTGCATCCCCAACAATCCCTGACATCCCGAATATACGCTTTGTTATTCTCATCCATGCGGATCAGGTTTCCCGGGCAAACCTCCTTGCACCTTCCGCAGGAAACACATTTTTCTTTATCAATAAAAATACTCACATGACTCACCTCTGTATCATTCCGTTTTATGACAATTCCCTCTCTATCATATGAAGTCCCTCTTCATCACGGAAGGAATTGATATACCGGTCATATCTCGTATCCGTAAACGGATAATCCGTATTTTCTCCGTAAATATGCCACCGTGTTTCTTTTCTTTCGCGAAGATGATTGATCAGAACCTCACACACGGTCAGTCGCTCACGCAGCTCGTAAAGACCGGAAAGTGAATCTGTATCTTCTGCCGGGAGTTGCTCTGCGATCCGCTGCAGATCCAGTATTTTTTTCTCCGCGATACCCAGCGATTTTTCATTATAACTGTAATTACGGGTGATCCCGCCGGCATACTCATCCATCACTTTCTGCATGGCTTCTTCGACCTGCTCTACGTTGATGGTAAGATTCGGTATGCTCTGATGCCTTTCGTACTCTGCAATCAGTCGTGCCGCTTCTTTTTCAATATATTCCTTATCTCTTTTTGGGGTCCCGGTCTCCCTGTCAGACAGGATACTCTCAGCCGCTATCTCTCCTTCCGCCAGCGCACCCGTCACATATTTTTTCGGGGCGCCTCCTGCCACATCTCCGGCCGCATACAGACCCTGAATCGTGGTCCTTCTCCCTGCGTCCACCCAATACCCGCTCGCAGTATGACCGCCGACGATATACGGCTCTGTTCCTTCGATTTCCATCGGCCGCCGGGACGGACTTCGTCCGGTCTCCAGCCAGCGGAGTGTCTGCGACGGCGCCATGTTGAGATATGCCTTGTACAGTGCGTCCTCCTGCTCCGGTCGAATCAATGTCGTGTCCAGATAACACGGGCCGTGCCCCAAACGGTTTTCTTCCACCGTTCCGTACATTCGCTCCGCGGTCTTGTTTCCGTATTTCAATGCATAAACCTCACCGCGTGAATTCTTTTGTCTGGCACCGACACCCTGCGCTATCGTCCCCGTAGGAGCGATGGTGTCCTTGCACCGGAGCGCGACAAACCGCATCTCAAAGCTCGTCATTTCCGCTCCCGCACGAATCCCCATGGCATAACCCGCTCCGGTGTTAAAGGGCGGATACCACATCTTATGACGTGAAAATCCGGGGTTATTCGGGCGATACAGACCGGCCGCACCTCCGGTCGCACAGATTACGAAATCCGCAGTAAAAATCACCGCTTTAGCTTCTGTCCGGTTCTCATCAACCAAAAAGCCTACAGCCCCGCGAATCCGTTTCTCGCGGAATCCGTCCTCACTCTCCACACTTTCCACTAAATAATCTGTAATCTGAACATGATTGATCACACGGATATTTTTATATCGATAAACGGTATCCGCTAACAACGGTTTGATGTTTTCTCCGTTGATCTTGATACTTCGCTTTCCCCGTGAAACATAATTACCGTTTTCATCCTTATGAATAACGAGTCCCATTTGCTCGAGATCCTCCGTGACCGAATTGAACCGTCCGGCCATGGATTTCAGCAAATCCCTTCGAACGATCCCGTCAAAATCATTGGCAGTGTATTCCACATAGTCATCTTCACTCTGATCCTTATTAATATAAGCATTCAGTGCATTGACACCCGCCGCGAGACATCCGCTTCTGTATATATTGGCTTTTTCCGCTATCACGATCCGCAGTAAAGGAGACTTGCGTGCCAGCGTGATCGCAGCGTAACAGCCTGCCGTTCCGCCTCCGATAATAAGCACATCCGCTTCAATTCTGTCTATCTGCACGTTGTTCTCCTTTCCGCGTTCCGGTCTATGATGCGCAACCTACACTCTTTTTTGAGCCACTTGAAATCATACCATATTTGTAGGAAATGTAAAATACGTAAAACAAAACGCCTGCCATAGTTTTATCCTATAGCAGGCGTCCACTGTATTATTCAATGAATATAATCAATCTCCGTATTTTTCTACTATCTCCACCGTGCGCCGGATTTCCTCTTCTCCATGCGCGTCGCTGACAAACATGGCTTCATACGGTGAGGGAGCCACATATATCCCATTTGCCAACATATAAGAGAAATAATCCGCATACTGTCCGGCGTCACATTTTTTTACCTGATCATAATTGTTCACTTCTTTTTCTTCCGTGAAAAATACGCCGAGCAAAGAGCCGACCTGATTCACGCTTATCCCGGTCTTTCCCTCATAGGCTCGTTTAAGCCTTGCCGCTTTTTCCTCAAGACGCGAATATATCCCCGGATCGGACATCAGGATACGGAGTGTTTCCAACCCCGCTGCAACGGCAACCGGATTCCCCGCAAGCGTCCCTGCCTGATATACGTCTCCGAGTGGGGACAGCCGCTCCATAATATCCCGCCTTCCGCCGAAGGCCGCTAACGGCATACCGCCCCCGACAATTTTTCCGAGGGTAACAAGATCCGGCGCGATCCCGTAGTATCCGCACGCTCCGCCCGGCCCTAAACGAAAGCCGGTGATGACCTCGTCAAAAATGAGAAGTGCTCCGTTCGCGTCACAAAGCTTGCGAAGCCCGTCAAGGAAACCGTCCGCAGGCAGAATTACACCCATGTTTGCTGCAACCGGCTCGACGATAACCGCGGCGATATTTTCACCACATTCTTCAAAAATGCGCCGGACCGACGCTATATCATTGTAATCCGCCACCCGGGTGCAGGATGCGTACGCATCCGGTATACCGGCACTGCTGCTGACTGCGCGCCCGGCCGCTGCCGTCGTTTCCCCGGACTCGCCACTGCGATAGGTCAGTGCGCCGGAGCCCGCCTCAACCAGCATCCCGTCCGAATGACCGTGATAACATCCGGCAAACTTGATCACTATGTCTCTCCCCGTAAAGCCTCTCGCGAGACGGATCGCACTCATAACCGCTTCCGTTCCGCTGCTTACAAGTCGTACCATTTCAACCGGGGACATCGCTTCACAAATCAGACGTGCCAGCTCCGTTTCCTTTTGCGTGACCGCCCCGAAGGTCAGCCCATCCGTCACTGCCCTTTTTACGGAATCAACGACCTCTTCTCTGGCATGCCCCAGAATCAGCGGTCCCCAGGAGCAAACATAATCGATGTATTCCCGATCGTCCTCATCCCGGAGCCTCGCGCCCTTGGCAGACCGTATGAAGCGAGGTGTCTCGCGGACACTATAAAAAGCGCGAACCGGGGAATTGACGCCGCCCGGTATAAATTCGCACGCTTCCTTATACAACTCTTTTGATTTCATCAGCACTTCCCCATCACCGGTAGACTCCTATCATAAGCTTTTTGTCTGTACAACACTTCATTCATAATAGACTGATAAAATGGTAAATCAATCTATATCAATATTATACGAAAAGTACGACAACTATGCAAGAAAAAAAATTGTAATTCTGCCGCTCCTTAAATATTACTGTATATTGCTAATTAAACAATTCTGCCAGTTCATCCGAATGTTCTTCAAATACATCAAGCATATGTCTGTCCCAATGGCGGGCGTCGGCAGAGCTGCTTCCGAAGACATAGTCCTCCTGACCATAGTCCATTACATCAAATCCCGGAATCGCTTTACTTGCTAGCTCTACGATGTTGTTGCCGTATTTATCTCCTGCCTCAACCTCCGCTATGTCAGCCTGATATGCGGCAAGCATCTCATCAAATGAAGAATAATTTGATGAATTGGTGGAGCT
>JAFYBS010000044.1 GCA_017540125.1 Eubacterium sp. | reverse complement strand
GAGAAGGCAAGCGCATCCGAGCGCGAGGAGCAGAGATCAGAGGCTGTCTATGATATCATATGCACCAAGGGAGAGCCTTATCATCCCGACGGGATACAGACAGACAGATGGCAGATGTACTATGCTCCCGTAACAAGGACGGACAAAGACGGTACGACCACGGGGACAAACCTGAATGCCGGGACCAACGGACCTGCGATCTATATGTACTATACGACACCGTGGCTCGTGGAACAGTACAACAAGAGTGTAGGTACGGATGCAAGGAAGGATGTGTCGCCTGATCCGAAGACATACCTGAAATCGCCTTTGGTAAGGCTGTGTCTTACCAGATACGGCAGAGTTCCGTATAATAAGGAGTCCGGAGCCGACGCATCCTTCGGCGACGACATAAGACCGTGGGAGTACATCCTATACGATGACAGCAAAACACCGGTCGATATGAATGACGGTACGGTAAAGCTTGACGCCAACCTTCATACCGAGAACAATCAGATAATGATGTTTGCGCAGAGAGAGGATGGCAGTGAGAAAAAATCAGCCGAGATCACGGGCGGATTTGTATCCGGAGAGTTCGAAGTCGGACAGATGTGGTTGAATAAATGACAAAGGAGGTTTTATCTATGAAAAAAATGATCAGAAGGATTACGGCAGCTTGTATGACTTTTGTTATACTCTCTGTCACGCCGTTAAATGATGTCGCTCCGGGATGTGCAACGGAGCCTGACACAGCCAAAGCGGCTGAGAGTACATCAGGTGGGAAATATATAACAGATGTCCGTATCGGAATGGGCGAAACTGCCGATGAGGCAAAGAATGAGCTTGAGAAGGACGGATACACTATCCTTAAGGATGATGCCGGTAACTACGCTGATATAAATGAGGGAGCCGGCTCAAAGAGTGTTTTGAAAAGAGGCGCTAACGACAAAAAGGTCTATCTGGGGTATAAAACGACCGATGATGCGAATGATGCCATTACCGATCTTGCGGTAATGAATATGCTGGGCGGATATTCTATCACCGATTATGATGATCTGATGGAGAAACACATGAATTCCCATGTACGCCCGTTCGTTGACAATTTCATCGCCGCGCTTGAAGAGTACAGAGAGAATTATAAAAAGCCGGAGGGGTCACTTGGACATATCCGTGCTGAAAGTATGAGAAAGACACTCAACAAATTGACTGACGATGATACAGACGGAAAGCCCCTGGGCGATCTGCTTCTGAACAAAACCAAGTATGAACTTGGGGATGATGCATACAACGCACTTTCTGATACTGAAAAAAAGGAGCATGCAGATATCCTTACCATACTTATGGAAGCAAACGGACAGGCAGTGCTTACCATGGAAATGCTTATCACCAAGGCTACGGATACCTCGGATGATACATGGATCGACAGACTGGCGGATACTACTTTGGATGGTCTGACAGAGCGTATACAGAGTGAGGATCCGAATCTTTTATCTGCATCTGATGTTAATGCGGCGCTTGACAGAAAGTACTATGACAAAGCAAAGCGGCTTTTGGAAAAGTGGAAGCCGTTTCATGATGAGATCATGAAAAAGGAAGATACGATCGATGAACTGGCTGATGATCAGGAAAGGGTCGACGGTATCATAGAAAAAGCACGAAAAATAGGCGGGGATGATATCTCTGAGAGTGAAGCTGAAACCATCAATGAGGCAGGCAGGACCTTATTGGATCAGGTGTACGATCTTCGCTCGGTAGGGATATGTGAATATCTGGGATCCATCACATACAATGATGGAACATTGCTTGATTTTTTCAGTGAGGACTACAGTGAGATCTCGACCCAAACAGGGATCCGACGTCTCTATCCTATGGTAGATGCGCTTAGTCCGGGGCAGATCGCAGGTCTTGACTTCCTTTCGTTTGACGATCTGATATCGATGGCAGCATCAGATGAGGAAACATATAAGGTTTTTGAAGAAAGCTTGGGATCCGTCGATGCTGCATCCGTATATGAAGGAGTAGACAGAGATATCTACGAGAAGGGTGCTGTTGCGATCACTTCAGACAGGATGAGAAAGGAAAGTGCCAAGCCCGAGGATTTTCAGCCCGCCAGTTACACTATGGGAACGCTTCCGATAATACTCTTTTCAGTTACGGGCGGACTTCTGGTTGCTACCGCTGTTGTTGGAAAAATAGCAAATGTTGCACGTGCAAATCAATATGTGCAGAGATTATTTAACGGATTTGGAAATCTTCAGGAGCGGATCGCCTTTCTGAATGTACAGTTAAAAAGCGGGATCTTTAGAGTTGCGGGTTATGAAGGCTATGGTGTAGGAGCTCTCAGAGAGGTTAACGCACTAAAGGCTTATTCCCTGTATAGCAGGCTTGCTATAGGTATGGCTGTGATCGCCGTTATCGCAGTAGCAGTATCGGCGGTGTTTACCGTCATTGATGCAATAAAACAGTATGATGTGGATTTCAAGGAGATCCCCAAGTTCATGGTAGATAGTGTCGATGTCACGGATACGGATAGTGCAGGCAATATTATCATGAAAAAGAATGAAGCCGCATACTACAGAGTCGCCCTTTGTAACAGATCTGAGGGTGAGGGCAGTATAGAAAAGAAAAACTATGAGAAAATGAAAGACAGAGCCGACTTAAACGGTGATATAGGAAGAGAGTGGCTTGCCCTTTACTGGATAAAAAGCAAAAATATGAAACCTATACTTGCGGATTCATTACTTTACCGGATAAATGATTCGGGCTTGCCGGATGGATATTCTTCGGGAATACATGAGTTTGGATCGCCAACTGCATGCAATCTGAACAGGAAAGCATATCTGTTCCCTGATGACCCGCCGTCGATAAAGGTGTTCTATAAAACAGGATCGGATACGGTAAAGCAGCTTATGAATTCCGCAGCCGGCTCCATCTTTTCACCGGGGTCACTGGCGTTCGGTGTCGGTATCGGTATGATTGTAGGAGCGCTCTTCATGGGACTGATCATGTGGAGAAGAAGGGTGAGGCTGCAGCCAAACGGAAAGTAAGTATCAATGAAAAAGCCTTGCTGATGCAAGGCTTTTTTGTGTGGTAGTGTTATCCGAGACGAATCTGGTTTGTTCCGTCAGCCAGTGACAGGATCGTACCGGCATTCAGCTCGGTCGGTTCTTCTTTTTTCAGTCGTTCCTTTCCGACAAAGGTTCCGTTTCTGGACAGATCCGTTACAATGTATTGATTGGAATCGGCATGGTAGCGGATCTGACAGTGTTCCCCGCTGATGAGTTTATGGTCGATAACCCAGGATGCTTTTTTCGGATTGGAACCGACGGTGATCACGTTGGTGGCCGGCAACCGGAATCCCTGTCCGTTTGCCACACCGGAAACAGCTACTACGGTTCCCATACGTTGTTCCGCAGTCGGGACGCGTTCCTGTCCTTGTTCCGGATCCTCGATCCATACCTCTGTCATCGGTGTGTCATCGTTTTCCGGTTCCGGTGCCGGCGGCAGCGGCATCGGTGGCGGTGTCAGCTCCTCTTCCTGAGAGGGTGGCATCGGCATCGGCGGCGGTGTCAGTTCCTCCGAGGCTCCGTAAATCGGTTCGCCGGTGTACGGATCATAGCCGGTGATCACACTTTCCGTCTGAGGTGCGGCTGCCTGATTTCCGTAAATCGGTTCACCGGTATACGGATCGTATCCGACGATTTCTCCGCCTCCGGCTCCTGCCCCAAACAGGGGAGCCGCTCCGGCTCCGGGCTCTGCTCCAAACAAGGGAGCCGCTTCGGCTGAAGTTGTTTCTGCCCCGAACAGGGGAGCCGCTTCAGCTGCCGTCGTCTCTGCTCCGAACATGGGAGCTGCTCCGGCATTGTTCTCGGCACCGAAGACCGGTGCTGCTGCAGCCTTGGCTGCAGTTTTGCCGGAAACCAGATACAGGACGATACAGAGCAAGCCGATCGCGCACAGCACGAACGCTGCGATGATGATAAAAATCGTGAGAGGTGTCAGCAGGGATGTCCAAATCGGTTTCGGTATGGGAGCACAACCGCCCCGGATGACAAACATCAGCACGGCGACGGCGACACCATAGGCTGTCACGCAGGCCAGAGGGATAATCCTCGATACCTTTACAGCCAAACAGATCGGGATAAACAAAGCCATCAAAAGAGTCAGGATATAGAATATCCAGAGAATGATCTTTGCCCCGGACAGTACGGGTGCGATCAGCTCCAGTTTATCACTGAGTTCATAAGGCTCGTATTCCTCCGGGAATGAGATCTTTCTCACATCCGGGCCGAACATCAGCTCCAGTGCCGAGATATACCCCACATTCAGACCGGTGTCTTTTTTCAGGTTCGTAACGAGCTCATCAAACCGGGCGGCAGGCATGTCGCTCAGATCATATATGATCCGACGGGAAATAAAGGAAGTAAGCTCGGCTTCCTTGTAGTCAATGCCCAGTTCATCCATTTTTTCCTGATGGTCCTTTAGGGACTTAAGAGAATCAATTTCGGAATAAGGTATTCCATAGTAATCGGCAAGTTCGTTGTTCCAGTTCAGCATTTTTTCCCTGGTGGCACTCAGATAGGGAAGGATCATGGTTACCAGAAGAAATACCAGTAACAGCTCAACCAGAATAAACTGCCATGTAGCAAGTCTTTTTTTCTTCATAATTCTTCTTTCCTTTCCTTCCTATACAAGTCGCAGCTGCTGACGAACGGAACCGATCTGGACCACGGTTCCCTTCTGCAGGGAAACATACTGGTTTTTGGGAAGTGGCTGTCCGTTTACAAAAGTTCCGGTCGAAGAGATATCACACATCTCAAAGTATCCGCTGGATCGGTTGAATCTCACAACGCAGTGTCTGGGGCTTACATCCGGATCCGGAACCATGATCCCGGATCCGGGTTCGGAACCGATCACGACATCCTGTCCGGTCAGATATACACTGTTTCCGACATTAAAGCCTGCTTCAAAGTAGACCATGGGAAGGTTTGCCTTGATCGTACCGCCCGTGATGGTTGCTTTTGTCGAATCCACCGCGCCCTTGAAGAACATCAGCGTGAAAAATGCGATCAGTGCCAACGTAAAGAGGTAGGTAAACCCGCCGAAGAAATACGAAGCATCGGAGAACAACGGGTCATAGAAGGAATTGGCAGCTCTGCCTCCGCTGGTTACAAAACGGGTACACATCATCAAAGCCAAAGTCAGGCCCAACGACATAAAACTGAATACGATGAGGGCCGTATCAAATCTTTTGCTGCTGAAGAACTGGATAGATGCCAGTGTAACCAGTACGATGGCGAGCAGCAGATCAAAAATAAACAGAACGATGATGATCGGTGACGCGCTGTCAAAAACACCGTTAATATCCGCGCCAAGTTTGTAAAACGGTATCAGAAGGATAAAGTTGAAAACCGTATAGGCAGTCAGAAGCATAATGGGTTTCAAACGGAATGTCAGGATCGCCGCAAGCCCAAGGTTCATGATCATCATGACAATCCAGAGTGACATCGCCCCGCCGTTCTCACCGCTGAGTATGGCAGCAGTCATACTCAGGGCAGCTGCCACGCAAAAGCCGATCCATACGATGAACTCGATGATATCACCCTGTGAAGGTGCTGCCGCGATGGCTGAAAAAATCGTTTTAATCCCGCCTCCCTGTCTGGGGACTCCGGCGGGAGCCTGTCCCATAGAAGCGTTTCCACCGGCATAGCCGGGAGGTGTCTGGGGTGCACCGTATCCGGGCGCGCCATATCTGGGTGCGCCTCCCCCCTGGGGTCCCGCATATCCGGCAGGTCCCGGTGCGGGTGCCGGCGACGGCGCCGGCCCTGCGTTCGGAGCCGTATTGCCTACGCTCGCTCCGCAGTTGGGGCAGAAAGCACTGCCATCATCAATGGATGCTCCACATTTTCCACAAAACATTTTTCATTCCTCCTTTGTTTTATAATTTGTTTTGCATTAATAGTCAACTTCATCGATGTAATAATCATCAAGATAAGATTTAAAACCACTTACTTTGGAAAAACCATCATAGGATTTAGTATTGTATGGTCCGACATCCAGTGTTACATAGTAACCTCCTGTCGCGCGATAACAGTCCCCCCAGCTTATCTCACCGTCCTCGATGGTCACATCGGAGAAACAATACGGTACATAGAAAGACCGGTCATAATCATCGTAGGAAGCAGAAACCTTGTACAGTACATATACGTAATAGCTGTCGTAATCATCCGATACTACATAGGTACCGACATATCCGTCGATATCGTAGTCCGTATAGTAATCATCGTCTTCGTAATCGTCATAGAAATGACTTTTGTACTCATCCTGAAGAGATTCTACCATCGATTTGGTGATTTCCGACGAATCCGTCACATAAAATCCGAGTCCGTCGACATCGACCAGCTTGTGCAGGGATTTCGGTTCGACGCCGTCTCCGTTTTCAGCGATAAACTCATCCTCGTCAAAGGATAAGGTGATCCGGTTGTAATTATACAGGCCATCCATCTGATCCGCGTATACATCCACACGGGAAAGGTATTTCGCGCCGTCGGTGTCGATGTATGCCACGCCGGATCCGTTCATTCCGCTGAAGCTTACGGTCACGCCTTCGAAAGCATCGACCTTTTGTATGGGTTTCAATCCGTCTACGACCATATCCACGTTGGAAAAATTGAATGTGATTCCGAAGTTTTCCTTGTAATGATCGGGATCGATATCCTTCCAGGTCAGTGTGATTTTGGCCCCGTTAGTAAGGCCTGTTTCTTTGCTCAGGTTGATTTTTTCATAATTGAAGTCGTAATCGTCAAAAGCGGCTTCACGGTAGTCATCACCGCGGATGGTTTTCATTTCATTCAGAAATGCGTTTCGGTCAAAAAGAGCATCCCGGTTTACGGATCCTTTGGTATCGTATCCGGTAAACACATTCTGTGTTTTCAAAAACCGGTTCAGATCGACCGTAACTTCTGTTTTTCTCATGGCTAAAATGAGGACAACCACAACTCCGCATATAATCAAAACCGATAAGATACTGATGATGGCGATTATTTTTCCGGAACGGTTTTTTTCCTCTTTCATGCCACTCCCTTCCTTTCCAGAAATCTTTTCAGATTAGCACGGTTTTTGCGCTGCCCCTGATCGTATTTGGCGCGCGCATCGATCAGCTTTTTGTAATTATGTGTTTCGGTATCCCGGCTTCCGCACTGGAAATAAGTATTCTGAATAGCTCCGTCGTCGTTTTCCCATCCGGTATACCAGGTTTTTGTATCAAAATACTTCACCATCCACGGATTCGCACTGAAGATGTAACCATGATGAGCAAACATCGTTTGCAAAACAACGTTGATTTTGTTGTATTTGCTCATGCCATCCAGTTCATCCAAATGAAGGATGTTGTCGATATCGTCATCGGTAAGCCAAAGGGAATCCAGTTGATAGTAGTTGCTCGAGGGATATACATAGGAGTCTTCGTATGTGGTCTCCCAGTCACCATAACCGCTGTATGATGAGCTGTCAGAGTAATCCGATGAATCACTATAATAATCATCATCGCTGTTGTAATAATCATCGTCGTCATATTCGTACTGATATCCCGTATCCTCAGCATCTTCATTGACGGCAATCTTCGCGTCCGGGTTGGCGTTATCGTCCTTCGGCTCGGGCGTGGGTGCCTTCGTAGGAGCCGGCGTGGGTGTGGGCTCCGGTGTCGGAGTGGCGGTCGGAGTGGCGGTCGGAACCGCGTTCGCCGTACTTCCGTCGGCGGAGTTCTGATCGGCAACCGTCATCTGGTTATCCTCGCTTCCTCCGGAGAAAACGCCGTTGGCGAAGAGAAGTCCGACAACCAGGCTGATCACTGCAACGCCGGCGCAGATTCCGAGAATCACGGGAGCTTTGCCCGATTTTTCTTTGGCCGGTTTCATCGGCTGGGGGGCTGTCCCCGGCATTCCCTGCATCATCGGCGAAGGTGTCGCCGGATAGCTTTCTACCTTTTTTCCGCACTTCACACAGAAAGAATGATCATCCTGCAACTGTGCTCCACAATACTCACAATACTTCATAACACTACCTCACATTCTTAAATAATAGTACCTCTTTCGGTATTTTTTATCCGTTACACCTATATGACGAGCCGGAAGTCATTTAGGTTTTATAATTTTTAAATTTTTTTCATTTTTTTTGAATTCTATCATAAAGCTGTCTTGACCCGGCGGATTTCCGTAAAAATCGTCAGGAGGATCACCGCAGTCAGGTAGATGCCCGCGATCATCGGAGCACGGCCGCCGTAGGGAAGATCCATGTAGGTTGACAGCGGAACAAACATCTTAATAACCGCAATGCCGCGGATCTCGTCCAGCTCGGAGAATACTCCTCCCCCCAGAAGATTGATAAATACACAGACCGGGATACATCCTATATAAACGCCCGGTGAGGTTATCACGGACTGCATCAGCAGTGAGAGGCAGGACAGCACGCAGACAAACCAGATCATACGCAGGAGTTCCACCCACCATGCGGTGTTTGCGCCAAGCACATATACGGCAATCATTCCGATGAATCCCGCGACGAAGGTCGGTATGCCGACGTAGATCATATGTATCCGGCTTTTTTCGGCAGGCGTCAGCCATGTGAATACACCACGTTCACGATCTCTGTACCACATGAGACCCGCCGATAACGAAGCAAGCGTCGTCAGAATCCCGATCAGGCCGACTATCGGTTGACCGGTTGTATTTTCCGTAGTTTTCGCCAAATCCCCATCCAGCAGGGGATGCGCACTCCCATCCGGAAGCTCAAACCGAAAGGGGATGTCATCTTGTTTATACCGGTCATACTGTGCCCGGATATACTCCGTCCGCCGCTCATCGGTCGATCCGAACTCGCGGTCGGCATACTGTTCGGCGAACTGTACGCCCAAAATCTCATATAACTGCGCGAAGACGATTTCATCGACGATGCGGGAATTGTCCTGAACATCGCTGCGAACGACAGTGATGAGTTCTTCCACGCGGCTGCATTGGGACAAATCACGATCAAAGCCTTCCGGAAAAATATACCCTCCCTGTGATTCATCGCGGGTTACCCGTTCCCGGAGCTCGTCCTCGTCATCGCAGGCTTCGAAACGGATGACCGGGTTGGAGAGGTCGACCAGACTGTCACGGATGGAGTCAGCGACGCTCCCCTCTTTCTCCCCGCAGCAAAGCAGGATCTGCACGATCCCCTCATGTCGTCCACCCTGCGTGCGCATCGCGAACGCCAGCAGGAGAATCGCGATCAGTATCAGGAAAAATGAGGGCACGGCAATCTGCCGTTTCCATGTAATCCACCACCACTGCTTCATGCCGCTACCGCCTCTCTGTGTCTGCCGGATCGGATGAGGTCCGGAATCAGTGCTATCGTAAACAGGCCGAGAGTGTACAAAACAGTTCCAGTCACCGGACCGGCAAATCCATCTTCCTGATAAGCGGTAATCAGTGTCCGAAACATCTGTCTCACCGGCAGTACCTCCGCGATCGTCCGGAAAACGGAGGGCAGGTAAGAAAGCGGATAAAAAAGCCCCGAAACATATCCCGCGGCAAGTGTCGTCAACAGCAGACAAAGCATGGCGCCGGAAGCTCTTCGGATAAAACGGTATATCAGAAAAACGCACGACGCGGCAAGCAGTGTCACGGAGATGATCGCGGCAAACAAAGCCGGGGATGCATCCAAATATATCACGGCGAAGACAGCCGGCAGAATCAGTCCGACGATTCCCACGATAAGGTACAGAAGGGAAAAGGCTGCCATCCGGGCCAGTGACTGACGGAGCCGGGAAAGGCCGTACAGCGCCAGCCGGTCTGACAAAGCGTGGTTTGGTCTGCCGATCATATCGTAGCATCCGAGACCGATGAGCAAAAGCCAGAGCACGATCATGGCCGAAAAGTAATACTGGGATTTGGAGACCCCATCGGTGGTAGATATCGTCTCGATACGAAAGCTGTCTTTCCGGTTCAGAAGGGTGTTCAGATACACCCAGTTCAGTTCGTTTTCCTTATCAACCGGCATTGGATGTCCCTGTCCCAGATACCAGTCCTTGACGGAATAGATTCCTGCTTCCGTGTCGAGGATATACTTCCCGCATGCATCGGTGAGCTGCCGGATCAGCAACGTGGGAAGTCCGATCCGTTCCAGGGGATAGCGGATGACAATGGGGCTGTTTTTCCCGCTGATCAGAGACTGGATAAAGTCCGACGGAACGATAAACAGAGCTTCGATCTCGCCCTGTTTCAGTTGCTCGGTCCCTTCTTTCTCATCGAGGAACCGGATATCAAAAATGTCTTTTATTTCGGGGGCGCCGGCGACCAGACTGCGTATCTTCGCAGTCAGCGGATCATCACCGTCCATGACTACCCCGACGGTACTGGTGGGAATCGAATCGTCCGAGCTGCCCAGGACCAGTACGCCGAATAAACCGGAAACCAGGAGGAGGATCAACAGAGATCCGAGGATCATGTTTTTTCGGTAAAACAGCATCTTTTTCATCAGAATCGGGAAGTAATTTCTCCATTTTACGATGCCGTTCATCGAATCAATCCCCCTCTGTCCGAAAATCCACACAACAACGAATTATTCTATCATATTTCGGCGTTTTCGTCAACTATAGCGTTTTTTTCAAATCGATAAAACCGGGAGGGGTTTTTTTGTGTCATATAAGTGAAAGGTGGTGGTAGCCTATGAGTGATAAACATCTCATTCGCGGGCCGGATGGGGATATCGATAAAGAACTGTTGGAGGAAATACGGATCATGTTTGTTTTTCAGGAACTGATCCGGCAGGACATGCGTGAGTTTGTGGAAAAAGGAAAGAGTCCTCCGTTCAAACAGAGAGAATGAAACATCCCCTGAAAGATCTAAAAAAAGCAGCAACCTCATCGAACGAGGTTGCTGCTTTTTAGTTTTTTCCGAAAACAAAAGGAACGCTGATTGAATCAGCGTTCCTTTTAGGTGTTATCTTTTCACGGTTACCTTCTTCACACTGCTCCAACCGGAGAAGTTTTTCTGGCCTTCCTGCTTCGCAAATCCTCTCACCCGGACATAGTAGGTTCTGTTTTTGCTGAGACCGGAGATCACCCAGGTGGATTTTACTTTTTCGGAGGAGAAATCTCTGGTATCACCGGATGTGAAATCCGTGGAATCGGATACCATAAACTCGGTGCCGTCATTTTTTCCGTTGATCGTAATCTTCAGTTTCTTTCCGCGTACGGCCTTTACTTTCAGTCCCGGGATTCCGATACCGTTGTCTGCCTCGGAAGGAGTTACGGTGTCTGTGTTGCCGGTACCGTCTTTTCCCGGCTCAGTGCCCGGAGTTACGGTTCCGGTCTCGCCGGAGGGCGGAACCACGCTGTTACCTGCGGCATCCTCGAAGGTTTCCCATTTCTTTTCATGGTACTCATAGCAGATGAACTTATTTTTCCGAACATATCCCTGGCTGAAGTATCCGTCCAGTTTCTTCGTCACGGCGCCGGTTGTCGGATCGTAGTTGTAGATACCGTCATATCCGCCGAAGATGAACTCGTCACCGACAGATCCGATAAAACGTCTCTCGCAGTACGGGATAGTCAGGATCTCCTCCAAATCCCCGGTGCTCAGGTTTACGCGGTATACCATGCCGTCAAAAGCGGTGTAAAAAGCGCCCTGGATGAAGTGGAATCCGAAAATCGTGGAGTAGTTTTTCAGGAACATGTCATCGAACTCGTCTCCGGATTTGGAAGTGATCCGGGAAAGTCTCTTCTGATAGAAGGGCTCCAGTTTTCTTCCTCTGTCGCACATATCAAACAGGAGATAATCATGGGTAACACGGCTGCGGTTGATCTTTTTGTTCTGGTCTACATCGTAGTCATCCCAGGTGATGTCAGCATAGTACCATTTTCCGTTGATCTTGACAGCGTTCCATGCATGGCCTCCCCAGCCGTAACCACCGTCTGCCTTTCCGAACAGGTTGTAGCTGACGATTCCGGAATGACGGAGCAGCTGATTCAGGATCACCGCATAGCCCTGGCATACGATATCCTCTCTTTTGACCAGGCTGACCGGCATGTGGATGG
This sequence comes from Eubacterium sp., assembly GCA_017540125.1. Taxonomy (GTDB): domain Bacteria; phylum Bacillota; class Clostridia; order Lachnospirales; family Lachnospiraceae; genus Eubacterium_F. Next base: position 1,869 of record JAFYBS010000044.1, on the reverse strand, counting down.
TCACGTCGCAGTTGTAATTATCCTTCGCGCATTCTTTGGTCGCGTACTGTGTTGCCTGGCCGAGCGCGTCGTAGTAGTAGGTCAGGATCTCCAGATCCGTCATACTTGTCGCGTTGTCCACTTTCTTCTCCATGTAAGCCAGAAAGCTTTTGTACTCGTTGATGTATTTGATATGTTCACCGGCCTCGATAGAGCTCGGCATAAACACCGTCACCGTGTTTCCTTTGGTTGCCATCCCGGTCCCGTAGATGCTGAGTGTGCACAGGTTTTCTTTGTTGGCGATGGCGTCCCAGCAGTAGTAAGCCAGATCTTCATATCCCATTTTTACTTTGGAAGCATCCAGGGTGAATACGACCCAGCTTGCGTTCGGGAATCCCAGATCGCGCTCGATATGAGCTCCCATGGTGTTCATCCGGCGGATTCCGTCGTCATTGGTCAGGATCTCCGCTTTCGGTCCGGCCGTGCCGTTGATGGTTGCGCTCATCTGGGCATCCATGGTTGACTCTACATAGGTTGCGGTTTCACTGTAGTACTCATCCTTCTCCGTAGTGGATGTTGCCGCGATTTTCATATCGCCTCCGAGTACCTTCTCGGTCGTTTCCGGGGTAAGGTCGATCATTTGCATTTCGCTGCGCTCCGGATCCAGTACCGGATGGAGAACCGTTTCCTTCTCGGCAGCCTTTGCTGTCGTTCCGACTTCTGAGCCTGCGCCCAGCGATACGATCGACGCTGCCATAACGACTGTCACGATACCCTTTTTCACAAAACCCATAACCTTCATAACAAATACCTCCTCATATAAGTGTCCCGGCCGTGCCGGTTTTTTTCTGTTTACACCTATATGACTCAGGAAGGTTCGATCGGGTTTTAAGATTTTTAAAAAAACTTGAAAAAATTTTCAGAAAAATAAAAAAGCCCGATTTTTCGGGCTTTTTAGGCTTAATCTTTTTTGTAATCCTTGTCCCTGATTTCCCGTCGCTGTACCTTTCCGGAGAAAGTCTTCGGTAACTCCGGCGTGAAATCCAGAATCTTCGGCCATTTGTAGGAGGCGATATTTTTCTTGAGGAATCTCATGATATCCGCTCTCAGCTTGTCCGATGCCTCGATTCCGTTGGTCAGGACGATACTGGCTTTGATGGCTTGTCCGCGGATGGGATCCGGAACCGCTGTCACGGCACACTCCAATACATAAGGAAGCTTCATGATCTCATTCTCGATCTCGAACGGACCGATGCGGTATCCGCTGGATTTGATCAGGTCATCCGTTCTTCCCACATACCAGTAATACCCGTCGTCATCCATATATGCGGTATCGCCGGTGTGATAGTAGCCGTCATGCCACACGTCGGTGGTGCGCTCCTCGTCTTCGTAATATCCAAGGAAAAGCCCGTTCGGCGGATTCTCTTTGCCGATCGCCGGATCTCCCGTGTAGATGACGATCTCTCCCTCCTCGTAGCTCTCGGCCGTCGTTCCGTCCGGAAGCATCAGCTCGATATCGTACATCGGTGACGGTTTGCCCATCGATCCCGGACGGGGTTCGGTGCCCCGGAGCGTCCCGATGGTCAGCGTCGTCTCGGTCTGTCCCAATCCTTCCATGATGGAGAGTCCGGTTTTCTTCTTGAATTTTTCAAAAATCTCCGGATTCAACGCCTCTCCTGCCGTCGTCACGTGCTTCAGGCCGGACAGGTTGTAGTTCTCCAGCTTCAGATGCACCATCACTCGATATACTGTCGGCGGCGCACAGAAGGTGGTGATATTATATTTTTCGATCAGGCGCAGGATTTCTTTCGCGTCGAACTGATCGAAGTCGTAAGCAAAAACACAGGTTTCGTTCATCCACTGACCGTAGAGCTTTCCCCACAGAGCCTT
>JAFYBS010000043.1 GCA_017540125.1 Eubacterium sp. | reverse complement strand
TATCCAAGAGCTTTCTCATATGCCTCTGCTTTTCCACTCCAAGAAAAGCAACCTTTTCCGGAAGAACCCTCGTCGTATATGTCCTCTCGTCTCCCCATCTCACACACGGGATCACATATACCCGATTCTTCTGAAAAAAATAACCAATTGCCCTGCTTTTTCTTCTCCTACGCCTTCTCCTGACTTTGTTTACTGCTTCCTTAAGCATTCCATCAGCCTCCCGAATGTCAAAGCATGCTTTCAAGTGGATTTGTTCTTTAGCATTATATCACAAAAAAACTCGCAAATGCAAGGCTTTTGAGCTATTTTTCGTAGATTGTCAGGCTCAGCTTTAGCTTCAATATCGGTTTGATTCTCGACCTCCTTCTTCTCATCCATGTGCTTCTCAGCAAGCTTTTCTGCCCACTCCTTATCGGCTTTGTCATTTACAGTTTCAATGAGACCATTCGGTTTTTCTCAAAGGACTCCGGTTACCTTTGTTTTGATATTTCTGTAGTGGTAGCCTCAGCCAACATATTAAGTACCAGCTCCAACGTGGACATATTATCCCTGAGGTTTTCTTTTTTCAAACCTTTATAATTCTTATATTGTCGCGTTGTCATCCCGGACAAGGCTTTCGTTATCTCATCTGTCAGTCTTTTCTTTCCGTCCTGGGCAGTCATTTTCAACTGGTTACAATTTGTAACCAGTTGACTTCCCTCTTCTTTTAGCCTAATTTTCAATACTTTCCAATAATTTCTTACTCCATCTGTATCAGGTTGCTCTGTCAAAACTCTCACCACATCCACAATCGAAAAAACCATTCTTCCTCATCCTCAACCCATGCTGTCCTTATCGGTTGATCTTCAAATAATTGAACTTTGTCATTAGCCATCTGCACTTTTTCCTCCTATCAGTTCTTCACCTTTTATTTGCCCGTTTTCCTCAAGCACCATAATGTACGCCATCATTCTTACCAAGTATTCCGGAGGCGAACTAATTCCCTGTTCCCACTGTTGAAGAGTTCTTACCGGAATTCCGAATTTTGCAGAAAACTTACTTTGAGATAATCCTGTTTTCTTTCGTAGTTCTTTTATCCTATCAGAAATATTCATAACTATATCTCCAATCCTCCTATACTTTATTAAAGTATACCTCATATTCTATACGTTGTCAACGTATATTTTGTGTAAGGTACGGGATCGGCCAGCGCTATCGATTTGACTTCGAAATCACATTACTGCCTCCACCAGGGTGTCGCCTTCGTATCGCAGCTTGAGAGTGAAAAAATCCTCCCTGGTTTCCAGCATTTCCAAAAAGATCCGGTCGCCTTCCCAGAGATTCAATTCGTCCAGGCGCGATTTTTCCACCCAGACGAGGTCTCCCTCGTCGCATTCGATCATCGTACCGGTAAAACCATCGGCCGTACACAAAAACATATACTCCGTCTGCCACTCATTGGAAATGAAGGTGATCAGCCCGCGAATGCGGTAATCGGTGAGCGTGAGTCCGGTTTCCTCAAGAACCTCCCGGAGCAGGCATTCATCCGGCGTTTCGTTCTCAAGAAAATGCCCGCCGACACCAATCCATTTGTCCCGGTTGATATCGCCTTCCTTTTTGGTCCGATGGAGCATCAGATATTTATTGTCTTTTTCGATATAACAAAGCGTCGTCATACTCGAATGCGCAGGCCTGTTCCCTGCGGAAGTCTGTTCGTTTGTATTCATAGGTCTCCCTTTCCAAATGATATCATTCATTTATACGATCAGGTCAAGCATATCAATCAGTCTTACATTCTCCTGAATCCTTACTTTTTTTACCACAAAATGGCCAAAAAGTAAAGATTTGAGGTGGATTTTGTATAAATAACAGCGATATCTGTTACGGCTTCATCTCTGTCGGTCGTTGTGGTATATCCCATGTATACGCCGACTTCCTTTTTCAACGCTCCGCTTGCTTCGGAGTTCATATTTCCCTCGATCATGGTGTAACCGTTTTTCGTACTCAGGTCTTTTTTTCTTGAACCCACTATAACACAGTGACTTGTACAAGATTCGTACAAAGAAATACGTTTTTTGAAAAAAAATCAATTTTGATTCAGGGCATCTCTCCTACCGGTAAAATAAGAAAAGCCCACGGTTTCCCGTGGGCTTTGTCTGCAATTTCAGTCCGGTAAAGAGGACACATATCACTTGAGTAGGGTTTTTATTTGTATGCAACCATATTATATCCGTTTATATTGAATTTCAGCTTGTTGCCTTTGAACTTAATCCATCCGCTCTTTCCGTTAATGTTGTTAAAATAAATCTTGTTATCATAGTTTACGGTCCGTTTGAACCATCTGGTTTCACTTGTTTCACCCGTGTTTCTTTCTGTTTCAATTTTGCACTTGACTTTATTATTGGGAAGCTTTTTGACACGGATAATCCACATCACAATTGTTGATCCGGTAGAATACACGCCGGATCTAACGGCAGCAGCCTGACTCTGCTTAGCCGAAATCATGCTTGACAGAAGCAGTGCAAACACAAGCATCAACGCAATACACTTCTTTTTTGAAAAAAATCTTTTCATTGAAACCCTCCATCCTCACCTTCATAGGTGATTTGTTTGATAAAGTGAGCATTTTTGAATTATGCTATAGTTACAGTGACAGTGCCATCGTATCATAACAACTCACCTTAAGTCAAGATAAATCTTTGATTTTCCTTAGTTTCACCGCGTTCTCACGTGATGTTTCATGCACAATCTCATTATCCAAAACTCTATTTTTATTATCCAATTTGATATCTATTATTTTGACAGCAAGGCTCTCTGCTGATCTGCCTCACTACGTTTGGCGGACTGAGCACACGTACAGATTCGGATTCCTGCGGTCTCGCCGGCCACATGTCTTCGACATGTGCCGTCCTCGGTCCGCGCGAATCGCATGTCCACCGGACATGCCGCGCCATTGTACGTGCGCCTTCAACCAAATAAAAAAGAGTGAACTTGCGTGCGAGCACGCAGTTCACTCTTTTCCATTTGCTCTCAGTCCGTAGACACGATGTCGTATTGGAACTCCGGCGAGTATGCCTTGACCGCACACGGACGTGCGGTCTACGAAGCCGGATTCCATCCTCACTCCAACTCTATCGTTCCCGGCGGTTTACTTGTGCAATCGTACAGTACGCGATTGACTCCCTTGACTTCATTCACAATGCGGTTGGTCACGATGTCCAGTAATTCCCATGGAAGGTGGACCGCATCAGCAGTCATGAAATCCGACGTGTGAACCGCACGCAAAGCAACGGCATAATCATACGTTCTTCCGTCACCCATCACACCCACGGACTGCATGTTGGTGATGGCGGCGAAGTACTGATCCGGAAGCCAGTCCGGGAACTTCCCCCCCTTGTTTTCCTCCCGCCAGGACTCTACTGCCTTCGCCACCTCCTCACGGTAGATCGCGTCTGCCTCCTGGACAATCTTAATCTTTTCCGGTGTGACCGCACCGATGATACGCACGCCCAGGCCGGGGCCGGGGAAGGGCTGACGACTGACCAGATGCTCCGGTATGCCGAGTTCACGCCCGACAGCGCGAACCTCATCCTTAAACAGAAGCCGCAGTGGCTCGACGATTTCTTTGAAATCCACATAATCCGGTAACCCGCCCACATTGTGATGGCTCTTGATCGTAGCGGACTTTCCGAGTCCGGATTCGATCACATCCGGATAGATGGTACCCTGGACCAGATAGTCCACAGTACCTATTTTTTTAGATTCCTCTTCAAAAACCCGGATGAACTCCTCTCCGATAATCTTACGCTTGGATTCCGGTTCACTGACACCGGATAATTTTTGATAAAAACGATCCGCTGCATTCACGCGGATGAAATTCAGATCGTATGCGCCGGAAGGTCCGAAAACAGCTTCCACCTCATCCCCTTCATCCTTTCGCAGCAGGCCGTGATCCACGAAAACACAGGTCAACTGTTTGCCCACAGCCTTGGACAGAAGAACAGCTGCCACCGAAGAATCCACTCCACCGGACAGGGCACACAGCACCCTTCCGCTTCCGATTTTTTCCCGGAGGCTTTCCACCATTTTATCTGCAAAAGAAGATATCTGCCATTCCCCTACGCATCCGCAAACGTTGTAAACAAAATTTCGAATGATTTTCTGTCCTTCCACCGTGTGATTTACTTCCGGGTGAAACTGGACCGCATAAAACTTCCGCGAAGGGTCAGCCATGGCTGCTACGGGACAGGATCTGGTCGAACCCGTAACAGAAAATCCCTCCGGTACCTCTGCTATATAATCCGTATGACTCATCCAGACGATCGTGTCCATGCTGACATTTTTAAAAATCACCGAGGAAGGTATCAGCGATACTTCGGTCCTGCCATACTCACTGACGGGAGCAGACCCCACCTTTCCGCCAAGAAGATGTGCCATCAAATGCGCTCCGTAACAAATCCCGAGAATGGGAATCCCAAGCTCAAAAATCTCCGTCGAAATCGAAGGAGAATCCTCTTTGTACGCACTGCTCGGACCACCGGTAAAAATAATCCCTTTGGGGGAGAGCTCGCGAATCTCATCCATACTGATCGTGTTCGGATACACCTCGCTGTAGACACTGCACTCTCTCACACGACGAGCGATCAGCTGGTTGTACTGGCCGCCGAAATCAATTACTATTACCCGTTCCTGTTTAGCCATTTTTATCCTCCATACCGCGTTATTTTCCGGTTCGTGTATGCGTGTCTTAGTTTCCTCCGCCCGTCGTATTTTCCGTATCCGTCATTACCAGATCCGTCACCTGCTTCAATCGGATTGAAACCATAACCGTCACGATGAGATCCGTAATTCCGCTGATGATAAAACCGATTCCCATCATCACGAAGAAGAACTGTCCGCTTCCGAAAGGATTGATCAGCATGATCACGCCATATACGATACCGACCATAGCAAGGCAAAAAGGCATCTGCCAGCTGGGCGAATGTAGGCGCATAAGATTAACCGAATTCTGAAGCTTCAACACACCACTCACCAGGATCATAAAGCCCATCACAATAAAAATCAGCTGCGAAAAACGATCGACATTGATGATGATCAATACGCCACCGATGATTGTCGAAAAACCGATACAAAGATCATAACTGTGTATCAATTGAGTGCTGTCCAGCTTCACATACTGAATCAGATTGACGATCCCCACGGCAATCAAAGCGATCGCCAGCAAATAAGAAATCAGCTTCTGAACCTGGCTGGGATACATGATCAGCACGACACCTAACACGATATAGGCAACAGCCAGAACAATGATACTCCACTTCAACGTCTTCATCATAAAACACGACCTCCTTACCAGTCAAAACAGTAGTAATAATTCTTACATCTTTACATCATTCATGGTCACCATATCCACACCCAGATCCTCCGTCACCATACGATAATCCTTCTTTGTATTGATCGTCCATACATTAACGAGAAGTCCCTCATCATGCATGCGATCCACATGCTTTTCGGATAACAGTGTATAGCGACTGTCAAGCCCGATACCGTGGTGGATCAGGCGGGATATCAAATCATCATTGACCGGAACATAGGCGTCTCTCGGTCTGGCTCCGTGAACATACTGCAGGCGCTCCTTCGGAAAGCACAGATCATGACGCAGCCGCAACACGGACTTTGCCAGTCCACTGATAAAAATAGTCCGGTCATACATACCATAGGAATTGATAATATCGATGATAGACTGCAGTTCACGATTCTCCAGTTCTTCCTTCAGTTCGATCACTGCCATTTTGTCGGATTTGGATAACACTCCCAGATACCGGTGCAGCGTGCAGATATGCTGCGTCGGCGATTCCTCAACGGCATTCCCCCCGGTGACCGGAAGCGAACGTATCTCTTCGTAGGTACACTCGGTGACATTTTTCCGAACGCCGTACATTTTTTTCATGGATTCATCATGGGACACCACGAAGGTCCCATCCAGTGTACGCCAGATATCACACTCGATACCGTAGCAATCACACTCCGTCGCCAGCCGAAAACTGACTTCCGTATTCTCAGGCGCCCAGGCACTCAGGCCCCGATGCGCGATTCTTCTCACTTCCATAGCAATCCTCCATGACGCGTTTTTTGCGTCTCGCGACACTAAAAAGTTCCTCCGTGTCGGTATAAGATACATCAATTATACCTAAACACGGAGGAAAAATCAACTGTTAATTATTCGTATCTCAGTGCCTCGATCGGATCCATGCAGGCTGCCTTATTGGCCGGATAAAACCCGAAGAACACTCCGATTATCATGGAAAAAGCAACCGAACCTATAATCGCTACCGCCGGAGCCGATGCGGTGTATCCCATGACCGAGGCTGCGATAGCACCCAGTCCGAAACCAACCAGGATACCGAGAACACCACCGATAAGGCAGAGGAGCATCGCTTCGATGATAAACTGAAGTCGGATGGATGAGTTTTTCGCCCCCAGCGCTTTTCTCGTTCCGATCTCCCGCGTTCTTTCCGTGATCGAGACCAACATGATATTCATCACACCGATCCCGCCGACAAGCAATGAGATACCGGCGATAAATGCGATGGCTATGGAAATCGTTCCGATGGATTCGCTCATGGATTCCGTCAGGGTACTCATCGTCCTTGAAGTGATCTGATAATCCTCATTATTCGAATAAAAGCGATTATTCATATAGTTCTCGATCTGTGAGGCAAAGGCAGTCACATCCGTCACGGCTTCGGTAGTAACCACGGTAATCTGCTGATACCCACTGTCGGAATGCAGTTTTTCCTTTCCTGTCGTGATGGGAATATAGGCCGTCGTCTGTACCTCTTCATCGGAGTCTGAGGAAAAGGATGTCGCGTCCTCCACATACTCGTACACACCCACGATATAAAAGGAATAATAAAGCTTGTCGATTCCCAACAAAATCTTTTTTTCCAGCACTTCCTCATCGCTGATCTCCGAGCCGAACACCGTATCGATAAAACGGTCGGACACCATGATCACTGCTTTTTCTCCGTCTACATCCTCGTCTGTGAGATACCGCCCCGCCAGAAGTGTTACATCATTCGCTTCATAATACCCTTTGTTAATCCCGGTCACCGTCACCGACGCGCTGTTTCCGTTCGATGTCACGGTTCCGTTTCCCACACTCTCGGACAAAGCCACCGTATCGATCTGCGAGGGGAAGGTCTGCTTCAGCCGGTCGATCATCTCATCCGAAATCCGGTCTTTCTCATCCAGAGATTTCTGACGGTTCGAAAAACCGAAACGCATCCCGTTTCGCCTCGTCTCCTGCTTCTCCGACTGCTTCTTCACACCGACGGTGATGTTATTCGCCCCCATATTCGCGAAGGTGCTGGTGATGGATGTGGTCATCGAGGTACTCACGGTCATGATCGCGATCACCGAGCCGATGCCGATGATGATTCCCAGCATCGTCAGGACCGAACGCATTTTATTGCCGAGTATGCCGGCCAGGGCCAGCTTGATGTTTTCCCAAATCAGCATCACGCCACCACCCTTCCGTCATTGATTACCTTCCCGTCTGACAGGGTGATGATCCGGTCCGTCTCTGCGGCCAGTTCCTGTGAATGTGTGATCAGCACGATGGTTTTCCCCTGCTCCTCATGAAGCTTGTGAAAAATGTCCATGATTTTGTGCCCGGTCACCGAGTCCAATGCTCCCGTGGGCTCATCCGCCAGGATGATAGCCGGATCGTTTGCCATCGCTCTCGCGATCGCCACACGCTGCTTCTGTCCGCCGGACAGTTCCTCCGGCTTGTGCAGCATACGCTCCGTCATTCCCACCGACTCCAGAAGCACTTTGGCCCGTTCGTTTCTCTCCTTTTTTTTGAGTCCGGAATACAACATGGGCAGTTCCACATTGGACAGGGCTGTCGTACGAGCCACCAGATTGTAGGTCTGAAAAACAAATCCGATTTCCCGGTTTCTGATACCGGAAAGAGTCTTATCCTTCGCGGTTGTCACATCAACATCCCTCAGGTAGTAGGAACCTTCCGTCGGGCGGTCCAGCGCACCGATGATATTCATCAGCGTGGACTTGCCGGAACCGGATTCGCCCACCACGGATACGAACTCTCCCTCATTCACATCGATATCCAGTCCGTGAAGCACCTCCAGCTCGTTCGGCTGTCCGATAAAATACCGCTTCACGATGCCTTCGAGATGGATCATCGGATTACTAACCGAATTAATTACCTGGTCCATTGGCGCCTCCTCCCGGGAATCCCCCACTGGGCGGTTCCGGCATGCTTCCTCCGGAGACCCCTTCCGGCGGGCTGAAATCACCTCCGGAGAACCCCTCCGGCGTGCCTCCCATATCACCACCGGCGCCTCCTCCCATCAGCCCTCCCAGGCCGGAAGAAGAGTTATCCGACTCTCCGGAATCCGTGTCCCCACCCGTCGAAACCTCATCGGAAGGAATAAGCACCGTCATACCATCCGACAGTTCCGTAGATGATACCTCCACCAGATAATCACTTTCCATCCCTTTTTCCACCACGATTTCCTTCCGGTTACCGGATTCCATCGCAATGATATAACTTTCCCCATTACTATTCGTATGAATTGCGTCATAAGGAACCGCATAAATATCCGTTACTTCTTTGGTAATAATACTGCATTTTGCCGTCATTCCGGAACGGATTTTCGCGTCTGTCTGGTTCAACGCGATCGTCACCGCATACCCGCTTCCGGATGTATCGCCCATCGCGGCGGCTCCTGTGGTACCGGAGCCACCGGAGGACGTATTAACTGAAAGAGAGGAGCTTTCAGTAGTCAGCGCTACATAAGTAATCTCACCCTCGATTTCCTCATCGCCGGTGGCATCCGTCAGGATTACCACTCGCTGTCCTTTCTCAATTTTATTGATATCGTATTCATCGACCGAAGCCGAAACCTGAAATCTGGTCAGGTCACTGATCTGCACCGCGTCTCCGCCGTTGTAGGTGCTTCCCTTCTCCACACCCAGTGCCGTCACCGTGCCGGAAATCGGCGCTTTGATAACCGCGTTTTTCAGTGCAGCCTTCGCCTCCTGCAGAGCCCGTTTCGCCTGCGTCACCTGGGATGTGTTTCCCCCGGACTGCGTGGCACCGGTCAATACCTGCTGGTTAAACGACTGCCCCACCGCCTGTGACGGTTGTCCCGTCGTCTGCGATGGCTGCACGGCAGGCTGAGTTGTCTGAACCGGCTGTACCGCTGACGGTGTTACCGCCTGAGTACCGGTAGGAAATGTCATCGAAGGGGAACCCGCGGAATCGGCTCCGGCACTTCCCCCCAGAGTTACCGTCCGTACGCCGGACGATGAACCGGATTTGGCATTCACATAATCCTCCTTGGCCTGCTTCAGTGCCTTTTTCAAAGAAGACCGGTTAAAAGTCACCAAAGTCTGTCCCTTTTCCACGGTGTCTCCCACCTGAACCAGAACATTTTTCACCTTGAGATCCTGAACCTGCGCCGATGCGAGTCGTATCTCCGCACTTCCGATGGTTCCGGTGGCACTGACGGATTCCGTCAGTTCTGTCTTCTCCAGCGTGACGGTATTCATCTGAATCCTTTTGCCCGCGCTGGTACCGGATTTGGAAAACCATTTCGGGATAAAAATAACCCCGCAAACGATGGCTGCGATCACGACCAACACCAATACGACGGTGATCACTTTTCTTTTTCCTCTCATAGATTCCTCCATTCACCGGGTATCCCCGGATTCTTCTATCTACGAGAGTAATATATCAGCCAAACCTTAAATGAAACTAAAAATACCTTAACCTACAATTATGAACATTCTATGTCCCGGATAAGAAGAAAAAGTGTATACATCTTGTCAAAAAGATCAGAAAAATATGTCAAAAAAAGCACACTGTCGGATATTCCACAGTGTGCTCTGTTTGTGTTTCATAATTAATTGCTGACCGATCTACCTTGATTTCTCGTATATAATCCGCAATCCCTGCAGCGTGAGGCTCCGGTCATAGACATCGATCTTGTCCGTTGAATCCGCGATGATCCTTCCCAGGCCGCCGGTAGCTACCACCTTCGCGTCCAGCCCGGATTCCTCCCGCATATGATCGATGATATACTCGGTCTGACCGATGCAGCCATACACCAGTCCTGCCTGCATGCTGGGGATCGTGGACTTTGCCAGGATCGACTCCGGCTTCTCAATCTCGATTTCCGGAAGCTTCGCTGTCGCGCTCCAAAGAGCCTTTGCCGCTGTCCGAAGTCCCGGTGCCGTCACACCGGCGATGAAGGAACCGTCCGCCGTCACCAGATCGTAGGTCGTCGCTGTGCCGTAATCAATGACGATCACCGGTCCGCCGTACAGGAAAAATGCTCCCGCCGCATCCACCACCCGGTCAGCTCCCACCTCCACCGGATTTGAAAGAGCGATCCGTATTCCGGACTTGGTCCCATTCCCGATGAATATAGCGTCACAGTCCAGGTATTTATAGATCCCGCTGCTCAGAGAATAGTTCACCTTCGGCACCACGGACGAGATGATCACATCCTCTACATCATCCGCCGTCACCCCCTGGTGAGACAGCTGTTCCATGATGGATGCCCCGAACTCATCGGAGGTTCGCGGCAGATTCGTCGTCAACCGGAACTCATGCTTGATCTCCTCGCCATCCACCAGGCCGATGGTGATATTCGTATTTCCTACATCAATTGCTACTAACATTTCTTCCTCCCGATTACTGCCTCCAACATTCTCAATGCGCGGACATTTTTTTCGACATCATGAACACGGACCATGGCGCAACCCTTCATCGCCGCATAAACGGATAAAGCGATGGTACCCTCCTCTCGTTCCTCCACCGGCAGGTCCAGCGTCAATCCGATGACGCTTTTCCGCGAAACCGCCAACAAGACGGGATAACCCATCTCTACCAGCTCGCCGATATCACGGATCACTTCGAGATTCTGTTCATAGGTCTTGCCGAACCCCACCCCGGGATCCAGCAGAATTCTTCCTTTTTTTATACCGTATTTTTCCGCAATCTGTAATGACTTTTTTAATTCATTATTTACGATAGAAATAAAAGACTTTTTTTCTTCCTTCGTATCGCTGTCTTCGATAATCTCATCCCGGTTGTCCATCAGACAAACCGATACACCGGTCTGTGCCACCAGCTCCGCCAGTCGCTCATCCTTCGTAAATCCCCAGATGGAATTCAGCATATCCGCACCGGCATCGATCGCTGCTTTCGCTACATCGTATTTGTAGGTATCGATCGAGATGGGGATATCCGACTTCTCCCGAATGGCACGGATTACCGGTACCACCCGGTCGATCTCCTCCTTGTCGGAGATCCTCTGATATCCCGGGCGCGTGGATTCTCCACCTACATCGATGACAGAAGCACCCTCCCGCGCCATCTTTTCCGCCTGTGCCACCGCGCTTTCAACCGAGGAAAATCGTCCCCCGTCAGAAAAAGAATCCGGTGTCACATTCAGTATTCCCATTACTTTTGTTTTGCCCAAAGCAGTTCCTCCATCGCCTCGTACGAGGTGATCGTATTCATCTTTCGCCGCATCGTAGAGCCGCCGGGATATCCGGCCGTATACCATGAAAAATGAGTCCGCATCTGCCGCATAGCCCGCTCCTCTCCGATCCGATCAATCTCATCCCGGGCATGCCGGAGCATCATCTCACACATTGTCTCATAGGACGGTGTTTC
>JAFYBS010000042.1 GCA_017540125.1 Eubacterium sp. | reverse complement strand
GGCTTCCAGGGAACAGGCTGAGGCTGCGATGGAGCAGGTATATGAACGCCTGAACACAAATTATGGCGCTGTCCTGATGGATCCGCCTTATCACGCTCACGCCTTCGATGGTGCGCTGGCGGTTCTGTTCAATCCGGGAACCAAGGAAAACGCAGGTATCTTTTCGCAGTCACAGGGCTGGCTGATCCTTGCTGAAGCCCTTCTCGGTCATGGTAACCGCGCGTTCTCCTACTTTATGGAGAACAACCCGGCAGCACAGAATGACCGGGCCGAGATCCGTACCATCGAACCCTATTGCTACGGACAGTTTACAGAAGGAAAAGCGAGTCCCAATCACGGACGTTCCCATGTACACTGGCTGACCGGAACTGCATCCACCGTGATGGTAGGATGTGTCGAAGGTATCCTGGGACTGAGACCGGATCCAAACGGACTGAGATTGGCTCCGTCCATTCCGTCAGACTGGAAGAGCTTTACGATGGAGAAGACGTTCCGCGGAAAGAAACTTCATATCACCGTCAATAATCCAGCGGGACACGAAGCCGGCTTCGCTTCGATGACGTTGAACGGCGAGGCTCTGGAAGACAACTATATTCCTGCGGAGAAACTCACAGATGATAATAATATAGAGTTGACGATTTGAGTCGAAAAAGCGAGGGGTCACCAGATCCCTCGCTTTTTTGCCCACGGTTTTACTACGTTTTTGATGTAGGAAAACGTCTCTCTCTCGCCCCTATCCCTCAGCATTACCAGTAGCTTTTCCAGCTGCGCCGAGGTTGTCGGATGCATGTAGCGACGCTTTCTGGCCCTGTTGAAGTAAGCATAAGGCTTACTGCAGTCATATTTCTTATCAAAGTAGATTTTGCTGGCGGCAACCCTGTCACAAAACATCTCCACCACATAACGAACCGGCATAGGCACCGGTTCTTTTCTTTTGGTCTTCATACTGTAGTCAACCCAGTACTCAAAGTGATGTTTGTTCCGCCCCTGGTGATGTAGCCACGCACGGGAATAACCGTTCGCCACCCTGGCACCCATATTCGGACTGCGATCCGGCCGATAGTAGCGGATCCCCTCCAGAAACTCCGTCGGCGAATACTTCGACAGATCATGCCGGAGTCCCTGCCACAGAATCCCGCAGTGCCAACAATGCCGGATCACATAATGCCGATGGCGCGTGATCGTCACAAAATGCTTCCTGATATACATATTTATCCCATATTTACCGTTACTTCCACTTCCTTTTTGCTCTTGTCATACGGAATCACGCAAGTACCTTCCAACGTCTGCCCGTCAACAACGAGACTCTTAACTCCCTTCTCAACACCGTTCGGATTCTTCACAGTGATCTTGTAATTCACACCGCGATACTCACGCGTCATCGTGAAATCACCGAAGCCCTTCGGAACACAGGGGTTGACGGAAAGTCCGTTCAACGTCGGATAAACACCCAGGATATACTGGGAAACATTGGTAAACGTCCAAGCTGCCGTTCCGGTCAGCCAGCTGTTTTTCGCCTGACCGAAGAACTTCGCATCCTTGCCGGCGATCATCTGTGAATATACATACGGCTCGGTCGCATGGATCTCGGAGATATCCTCCAGATAAGCCGGACAGGTCTTTTTGTAAATCTCAAACGCCCGGTCACCACGTCCGATCACTGTCTCCGCACAGGACACCCACGGATTGTTGTGACAGAAGATTCCGGCATTCTCCTTGTAACCCGGCGGATAGGAAGAAATCTCTCCCAGGTTCAGCATGTATCTCGTATACGGCGGCTGGAGAATCACGATACCGTATTTGGTATCCAGCTTTTCCTTCACCGAATCAAGCGCTTTTTCTGCCAGACCGTTGTCCACACCGACACCGGCCAGTACACAGAAGCCCTGAGGCTCGATGTAAATCTGTCCCTCTTCGCACTCTTTGGATCCGACCTTCTTTCCTTCGGCATCGTAAGCACGAACAAACCAGTCTCCGTCCCATCCGTCCTTCTCGATGGCAGCTGTCATCTTCTTCACTTCATCACGAGCACGAGCTGCCTCGTCCGACTTGCCGAGAGCATCACAGATATCCGCGTATTCATTTCCGTATTTTACGAACATACCGGCGATGAATACTGACTCGGCAACCGGTCCCTCACTGGGGCCGAAGGTCTGGAAGGACTCACCCGGCTCTTTCGAGAAACAGTTAAGGTTCAGACAGTCATTCCAGTCCGCACGGCCAATCAACGGCAGGTCATGCGGTCCTTTGTGATTGATGGTATAATTCAGCGATCTGGTCAGATGCTCAAAAAGCGAAGTAGCCTTGCTCTCATCATTGTCATACGGAACCTTCTCATCAAGAATGCTGTAATCACCGGTCTCACGCAGATAAGCACTGGTTCCCGCAATCAGCCACAGCGGATCATCGTTGAAGCCCGATCCGATGTCGGAGTTTCCTTTCTTCGTCAGCGGCTGATACTGATGATAAGCACTTCCGTCCTCGAACTGCGTCGAAGCGATATCGATGATTCGCTGACGCGCCCGATCCGGAATCAGATGAACAAAGCCAAGCAGATCCTGGCACGAATCACGGAAGCCCATACCACGCCCGATACCGGATTCATAATAAGAAGCGGAACGGGACATGTTAAAGGTTACCATACACTGATACTGATTCCAGATGTTAACCATACGATCCAGCTTGTCATCCGAAGACTTCACGGTAAACTTCGCAAGCAAACCTTCCCAGGTATCATTCAATTCTTTAAACGCCTTATCCACACCCTCATCGGTGGAGAATTTATCCAGGAGAGCCTTCGCCGGTTTTTTGTTGATCACATTCGGTGCTTCGAACTTCTCCTCCTGTGGATTCTCGCAATAACCCAGGACAAAAATGAAGGATTTGGATTCACCCGGCTGCAGTGTCACATTGAGCTGATGAGAACCGATCGGATACCATCCGGATGCTACGGAATTGTGCGACTGACCCTCTTCTACTACCTGCGGATCCGACGTCGGACGATACGCACCCAGGAACTCATCACGGCTTGTGTCAAAACCGTCGATATCAGCATTTACGGAATATACCGCGAAGTGATTACGACGCTCACGATACTCGGTTTTATGATAGATCGTGGAGCCGATCACCTCAACCTCTCCGGTACTGAGGTTTCTCTGGAAGTTCGTCATGTCATCCATAGCGTTCCAGGTACAGAACTCGATATAGGAAAACAGTTTGAAATCCTTCACCGACGATCCCTTGTTTGTCAGGGTGATCCGGTTAATCTCACAGGTATCGTTCACCGGAACAAAAGCCAGTACAGAAGCCTCCAGATCATTTTTACACCCGGTGATGCGGGTATATCCCATTCCGTGACGGCATTCATAGGAATCCAGCTCAGCACGAACCGGCTGCCAGCCCGGAGACCATACATCGTTTCCGTCTTTGATATAATAATACCGTCCGCCTTCATCGTTCGGAATGTTGTTATACCGGTAACGAGTCAGACGAAGGAGTTTGGCATCCTTGTAAAAGCTGTAACCGCCCGCTGTATTAGATATCAGCGAGAAAAATGAGTTGCTGCCCAGATAATTGATCCACGGAAGCGGAGTTTTGGGCGTGTTGATGACATACTCCTTGTTCTCATCATCGAAGTAACCGAATTTCATGATCATATTCCTCCTAATTGATTTAATGTGTTTCTATTTTTCTAAAAGAAATCAAGTTTGGGAAGTTCAAAAGACTTTGATTTCTTCGTGCGCTTGATCAACTCGAGACACATCCTCGTGTTGTGATAAGGACACTTCCAAACACCCACGATGGGAAGGGATGTCACCGGCATATTCGTCACATCCACCTCCTGGATCCACTCGAAGCCCTGACGCCCATCGATGAGGTTTTCCTTGATAAATCCCCAGATATCCTCCACCGCCTTCTCGTACTCCACCATGGATTCGTCCTTCTGAAAGGCATTGTAGAAACCGACGATCGCTTCACACTGCGTCCACCAGTTTCTGGTCTTGCGTACCATGCCGTTCTCCGCCTCCATATAAACCGAGGTTCCGACCGGATCCAGCGCCACTTTGTAGATGGTCTGCGTCAAATCCTTGATGATCGGAGCGAGCTGTGATGAATACTGAATATCATCCAAAACTTCCAATCCGCGATCCGCCAGCCATGTAAACTCGATATCATGACCATAGGAATGCAGATCGATGATGGAGTTAAAATGTTCATCGAAGAATACATCCAGCCGATGCTTCTCCGGGTTATATATCTTTTCAACAAAAATGTCGAGAATCTCCCGCATTTTATCTGCCACCTGCGGATATCCGCTGACACGATAAAGCTCGGTATACGCCTCAAAAACATGAAGGTTGGTATTCATGGTTTTGGAAGCCTCGATACCGTTCTCGGACAATTTTTCATTTTCAGCCCAACGGAAATCCCTGGTAAACGACTCCTTATAGCCGTATTCATCGTGCATCTCCTGCTCCAGCAGATCATAAAGCTCCATCGCGCGCATCAGAGCTTTCTCGTCTCCGGAGGCCTCGTAGTAGGAGGAGATCGCGTACAGAGACATCGCCTGACAGTATCCGTGTTTCAAATCCTCGGCCGGCTTACCGTCCGCCGTAACCGTCCAGAACACTCCACCATACTGATCGTCCCACAGCGGTCCGGTCAGAAACTCATAGGCATGTTTCGCATAAGGCAAAAGCGAATCATCCTTCAGCACAGTGCACGCGTTGGAAAATGCCCACAGGATTCTCGCGTGAAGGATACCGCCCTTTACCGCGTCCTTCCGAAGCGTCCCGTCATAATCCATGCGTCCGTAGAATCCACCATTCTCTCGGTCGATCAGTCTCTCCCAGAAAGGAAGGATGTGTCCGGTCAGCTCTTCCTCGACTTCCTTTACCACATCTTCGATCATTTTACTCCGTCTCCCTTCTAATAGTCTTCATCTTTCCATTTTATTTGTAAAAATCGCACCACCCGAAGGCAGCGCGACGCTCACCGGATCACCGGATCACTCCGGCTCGTCATTATATACCTCGATAGAATAATCTTCCAGATTCCAAACCAGACCATGATTCCGGAAAACACCTGTAAAGGCATCCACCATCCCCTGGCCGGCCGGCATACCATCCCACAGATTCAGATAAATCTGCTCATAAATCTCCTGCTCGCAGGCGAAATACAACTCTATTCCACTATCCAGAGCAAGAATCTCCTTATAAGCCTGATATTTCTCATCGGCAAACTCGCCGAACTCAACACAGGCCTCATCAAAGTGCTCTCTCACCGCCGCCTCATCATCAGCCTGATCTACAGAAAAAAGATACGAGTTCATCTCACGATAGTCCACATGAACATCATCAAAGTACAGATTCAGGCCGAATCCCCAGCTACGTTCCCACAGATAAGGGGCCAATGCCACCGCAAGTTCCCTTGCAATCTCGAGTTTTTCTTCCTTTGAACGGTTTCCCATAGAACATCCTCTCTGACTGCACGCATCTCCGTCCCTTTACGTCGATGCACTCCCTGTTGACACACACATATAAGATTATACTTTATTTCACTCGTATTGTCAAGGAAAAGCACGGAAAAATCGAAACTCTCTTTCAGGTCCGTTTTCTTCCGAAAAACGCCGGTTACATCAGTGTTTCCTCCGTTTTACAAGAAGTGCCACCGTCTCCACATGCTTTGTCTGCCAGAACTGATCCACCACACAGGCTTTTTCAAGCTCGTAGCCATAAGGGCGAAAACGCGCGATATCCCGGGACAATGTAGCCGGGTCACAGCTGACATAAACGATCCGTTCCGGCGCCGCGCTTCCGATGGCTTCGATCAGTTTCTCATCACAGCCTTTCCGCGGCGGATCAACCACGACAACATCCGGCAATTCCGCCAGATTGAAGGCAGCATCCGTCGCTTCGCCTCCGCCTCTTCTTCCGACCTCCTTATCTCCCACTGCCCGGCTGATAATATCCTCTGCCGTCCCGCAGTAAAATTCCGCGTTTTCAATCGAGTTGATATCGGCATTTTCTTTCGCATTTTTTACAGCCTGAGGGACAACCTCCACGCCGATTACTTTCTTCGCTTTTTTCGATAAAAATAATCCGATCGTCCCGATACCGCAATACAGATCCCACACGATTTCTTCCCCGGTGAGAGCGGCATATTCCAGCGCTTTTTGATATAGTTTTTCCGTGATATAAGGATTCACCTGATAGAAGGATTCCGGCGCGATCCGGAAACGCAAATCACCGATTATATCCTCGATATATAATGGACCGTACAACGATTCAAATACATCTCCCAAAACCACATTGGTATCATCCGGATGGATGTTTACACAGAGGGAAGTAACCTCTTTTATTTCTGATAAAACAGCCTCTTTTATTCTGTTCAATACCGCTGTTTTTTTCGGCACAACAAGGCACACCATAGTCTGACCTGTCGCTGCCGCGTGGCGGATATAAATATGCTTTACGGAATCCGCGTCATCGATGCATTTTTCTATCACATTTTTAATCCGGTTGATCACCGGCGACTGGATCAGGCAGTCACCGCAGGGGATGATCGCATGCGTTCTGGCCGCGTAAAATCCGACGGCGATCCGGGACTCCCGGTCGACACCTACCGGGAACTGTGCTTTGTTCCGGTAGTGCCACGGTTCATCCACACAACCGATCACCTCCGGACCGGCCACCGCGGATTCCGAAACACCGCCGAGCCTTGTCAGGCAGTCCACTACCCGCTGCACTTTGAACCGTAGCTGCGCCTCATAGGACATATGCTGCAGTTCGCAACCGCCGCAACGTTTTGCCACAGGGCATCCGGGCTCCATCCGGTCCGGCGACGGCTCCTCTATCGACACCAAACGGGCATAGCCGTAATTCTTTTTCGCTTTGGTGACCGCTACCTTCACTCTCTCCCCCGGCAGTGCGCCGGACACAAAAAGGGTATAGCCATTGATATGACTGATACCCTCTCCGGAATTGCCAAAGGCTTCTATGATCACTTCGTATTCCTGATTCTTTTTTACTGTCAATTTCTCACACTCTTTTTCTGTTATTCCCGCATCTCTTCCATCAGGATTCCGGCTTCGAATGTGTCTGCCGGATGTTGCTCTCCAAAAACCGGTTGAACCCGAGCCAACCCATCTCTTCTTTTGACGCGGATAACGTCTCGCTCATCGTCTGCAGTTTGGCATCCGAATTGTCCGCCATATGCAGCGCCAGCGCTTCAATCAGAGATGGCGTTTTCGGCGAACCGAACTCCAGCTTTCCGTGATGCGCCAGGATGCAGTGGATCAACTCCGATTTCAGTTTGGCGGGAAAATCCGGAATCTCCTCACAGGCATTCTCAATTTTCCGCGCACCGATATAGATATGCCCCATCAGATTTCCGTCATCGGAATAATCGTTTTCCGGGAAATCCGTCAATTCATATACTTTTCCCATGTCATGCAGGAGCGACGCCGTGATCAGAAGATCCCGGTTGATCAGCGGGTACTGTGCGGCAAACAGATTACAGATCCGCGTCACCGCCAGTGTATGTTCCGGAAGACCGCCCATAAAACTGTGATGAACACTCTTCGCCGCGCTGTGCGATAAAAATGCCCCGACAAACTCACTGTCTTCCACAAAGTACCGGTTCAGCAGCTTCTGTAAGTAGGGATTCGACACGCTTCCGATGAAGGACAGGATCTCCCGCTTCATCTCGTCCACATCCTTGTCGGAACAGGGGATATAATCCGACGGATCGTACTCCCCCTCCTCCGCCACACGGATACGGTTCAGGTTGATCTGGAGCTTTCCCTGAAAACTGGTCACCGTTCCTTCACAGGCGATATAATTCATGGAATCAAACTCGGCAATCGCCGCGGACAGCTCCCAGACTTTTCCGTCCACCTGTCCCGTCTTATCCTGCAAAATCAACGAGTAGTATGTTTTTCCGGCTTTCGTTTTCAGGATCTGCTTCTGTTTGCAGAGATACACTCCGGAAAACTTATTTCCCTCCCGATAGTCCTCTAAATAATACATTTTTTCTCCTTCTCTTTATCCTTCCCGTACGATCCGACCTTTGCCGGTTCGCAGATAGCGTTCTTCAAAATCCTCGGAAGGTACTGCCCTCGCAAAATAATATCCTTGGAAAGAATCGCATCCCATGGCCGTAAGGAAATCCAACTGTTCCTTCGTCTCAACTCCCTCTGTGATAACCGGGATTGACAGACGGTTGGCAAGCGAGATCATCGACTGCAGAATCTCTTTGGCCTTTTCTTCGTCTCTGCCCTCTTCCAGAAACGCCATATCGATCTTGATCACATCGATGGGGATATCCTTCAACATATTCAGCGACGAGAAACCGTTGCCGAAATCATCCATCTCCACGAGGAATCCGTGCTCCCGCAGATTATCGATCACCTCGATCCGACGCTTGGCATCGTACATCATGGTGTTCTCGGTGATCTCCAGCCGAAGCTTCTTCGGCTCAATCTCATACCGCTCCACCAGTGAAACCAGCACGGATACCACATCCATGAAGAAAAAGTCCACCGGTGAGATATTGACCGACACATACAGATCGCTCCACTCGGTCGACTCCCATTTTTTGATAGTCCGGCAGGCCCGCTCCCACATAAACTGATCCAGCCGGACAACGTAACCGTTTTTCTCGAGGGTAGGCAGGAACCTTTTCGGTTTCAGGAAGCCCTCTGTCGGATGCATCCACCTCGCCAGCAATTCGACACCCCGGATGGTTCCGTCTCCGGAAACCTGAGGCTGCATATAGGGAATGATCTGCTCCGATTCCAGTCCGGCATCGATCGATCCCGCGATCCGCTGTTCCCACAGCACATCCTCACGGAGGTTGGAATCATAATAGGCAATTCGCTTCTGCAGGTCATTTTTCACGGTAGATAATGCCATAAACGCTCTGTCAAACATCACCGATACCGGGATCCGCCGATCCGTAATCTCGTACACGCCCACATGGACGATGATAGGATAGTACATGTCGCCCCGATCCTGTGTCACCCTCTTGACCTCATCGGTAAAAATGGTTTCGGTATAGTTTTCCCGGCGCATCATCAGTCCGAACTTGTCGCCTGAGATACGACCGTAGATCGTCGAATCCGAGGCGTGTTTTTCCAGCTCTCTGGCGATGTTGATCAGGATATCATCTCCGGTTTTCTGACCGTATACATCGTTTACCATTTTGAAGCCTTTGATATCCGACACCACGATGACATAACGGTGATTCGAATTTTCAATCAACTCTTTTTCGATTCTGGTATACAGATATTCCGCGTTATACAAACCGGTCAGGCTGTCATGCGTTGCTTGATAGCGTTCCTTGTCCAGACGCCGCTGCTCCTCGGTCCGATCTCTGGCCGTCAGAAATTCTCCCGCAACGCGTCCCTTTTTATCCATGACTCTCTGATACTCGATGTCAAAGGTAAGTTTTTCTCCGTCCCGATAATAATCCAGGATCTTTTGGTAATACCCTTCCTTCAGGATATCCTGCAGCTCAAACTCATCAATCGCGATGTCTTCTGCCAATTGCTTCCACGCGTCGATGCCCGGTACGTCTTCGAATCCAAACAATTCTTTTGCCTGCCGGTTGGTATAAATGCACTTGTGATTATCATCAAAAAACAGGATGGCTTCGGACACGTTGGAAACCACTTCATTCAGCATCCGATGAGTAGCAAAAAACGGTTTGTATATGATGGTAAAAAAGTAGACGAGGATCGGCATCGCGGCGTAGGCCAACATCGAGTATTCCAAGACGCTGGGATAGATGATATAATACAATTCCCAAACGCCGACCGCCATAATTGAGCCGATGATAACGACATATTTCTCACGATAAAATATCGAGGTTTTGAACAACTTAGTAACAAGCATAATAACACAGGCCAGCACCACGATATAGGAGAATGCCAGGTGGATATAATGATACCACAGCGAGCCATATTTATAATAAATATGACCGTTTTCCAAAACGATTTTTTCCAGGCTGAAGCAGTGATGAAATGCATGATTCAGAAAAATAGAAACGGTGTCAATCCCGGCCAAAAGTCCCATCACCCGTTCAAGGCCGGTTTTGTAATAGGGATAATCGCAGTATTCCGCCACATAACGAATAGTATAGATGAGCATCCAGTCCGTACTGACGAAGTACGACATATAGCCGATCTCGGAGAGCAACGGCGTCTCGGAGAAGGCGATCAGGATATTTGAGGCAATAGGAAATAAAACCGATACCATAAGCTGTCTCGTCACCTTGGCAATCGGTTTTTTACTTCGGCCGGCCTGAACGATACACAGGATCAGAATAGCCGTAAATATTCCCAATGAAGTTAGATATGTATACATAGTCGGGATGACCGGATTTGAACCGACGACCTCTTGACCCCCAGTCAAGCGCGCTACCAAACTACGCCACATCCCGTTTTATAGAAAGCCATATGTGCTGACAGACTTCGATTATACCACTAACGCCGTCGATTGTCAAGATTTCGTGCGGATTCGGCGCGTTGTACGCCAGATGCACATCGAAAATCACTTGAGTAATAAAACAAAACCGCCCGCGTGACAAACGTCAGCGGGCGGATTTTTCTACTTGTATCACTTTGCTTTCGCGCGAATCAATTATTTTTTTCCCTGATTGGCAACGGCATCCATTTTTGCCTTAAGCGCTTCCTGGTCACCGAGATAATAACTCTTGATCACTTTGAAGTTATCATCAAACTCATATACGAGCGGTACTCCCGTCGGGATATTTACCTCGAGAATCTGTTCCGGTGTCATATCGTCAAAATACTTAACAAGGGCACGAAGTGAGTTGCCGTGAGCAGCGATGATCACTCTCTTTCCGGCCTTCATATCCGGTTTGATCACCTCCTCGAAATACGGAACCGCTCTCTCGATGGTTGTCTCCAAAGACTCATGCAGCGGGAGAAGAGAAGCATCCACACCGCGGAACATATCCTGATTCTGCGGAACTCTCTCATCATCCGGCTCCAGTGCCGGCGGCTTCACATCGAAGGAACGACGCCAGATCTTCACCTGGTCCTCACCGTACTTCTCTGCGGTCTCGGACTTGTTCAGTCCCTGCAGCGCACCGTAGTGTCTTTCGTTCAACTTCCAAGATTTATGAACCGGCAGCCAGGCACGATCCATCTCATCCAGAATATGATTCAGTGTATGGATTGCTCTCTTCAGATAAGAGGTATAGCAAACGTCAAAATCATAGCCCTCTTCCTTCAGGGTGATTCCTGCCTGTTTCGCCTCCTCATGTCCCTTCTCGCTCAGATCCACATCCTTCCATCCGGTGAAAAGATTCAGCTTGTTCCACTCACTCTCACCATGTCTTACCAGTACCAGTTTCATCATTTTTTTGCCCTCCGTTAATTATTAATAATAATGATTGCTCAAAAATCTCTGTCCATTAATCTATCACAGATTTTTCTCTCCGTCAAGCATTTCTCGTCGCATTCACGGCCGTCACTTTTTCACTTTATTCCACGGTTACCGACTTCGCCAGATTTCTCGGCTTATCGACATCCAATCCTCTGGCAACCGCCAGATAGTATCCCAGCAGCTGGAGCGGAATGATCGCCACACTGGTAGCAAAGTGTTCGTCCACCTTCGGGACATAGACGGTAAAGTTCGCCGTATCCTCCAGATCGTAGGAGCCGTAACTGGTCAGTCCCATGAGATACGCCCCCCGGCTCTTCACCTCCACCATATTGGATATCGTCTTCTCGTACAGCGCCGACTGTGTCGCCACCCCGATCACCAGCACACCGTCCTCGATGAGACTGATGGTTCCGTGCTTCAATTCACCGGCCGCGTAAGCCTCGGAGTGAACATACGAGATCTCCTTCATCTTCAGTGAGCCCTCCAGACAGATGGCATAATCGATCCCGCGTCCGATGAAAAATACGTCCTTCGCGTTGGCATACTTGGCCGCAAACCACTGCAAACGTTCCTTGTCATCGATCACCTTCTGGATCTTTCCGGGGATCGTCAGGAGATCGTCAATGTAGTTGTTTACCTGCTCATCATCCAGCTTGTCCAGTACTCTGGCAAACTGGATCGCCAGCAGATATCCGACGATCAGCTGTGTCGAATACGCTTTCGTGGTCGCCACCGCGATCTCCGGTCCGGCCAGTGTATAGCAGACGAAATCCGCCTCACGGGCAATGGAAGAACCTACGACATTCACGATCGCCAGCGTCTTCACTCCCTGCTCCTTTGACTCCCGGAGCGCCGCCAGGGAATCCGCCGTCTCTCCGGACTGACTGATGATGATCACCAGATCATCCTTTCCCAGGATCGGTTTACGATACCGGAACTCCGATGCCAGCTCCACTCTCACCGGAATCCTCGCCAGATCTTCAAACACATACTGTGTCGATACACCCACATGATAAGCCGAACCGCAGGCTACGATATGAACGCCGGAACATTTTTTGATATCCTCTTCCGTCAGACCGCTCTCGGTGAAGTTTACTTTGTAAGCACCCTCCTCCCCTGTGATGAAGGAACGGATGGTGTCCTCCACTACCTTCGGCTGCTCGTGGATCTCCTTCATCATGAAGTGCTCGTAGCCGCCCTTCTCGGCAGCCTCGGCATCCCACTCGATGGTGGATACCGGCTTCTCGATCTCATCGCCGTTCAGGTCGAAAAATGTCACGCCCTCTGCCGTCACACGTCCCATCTCAAGGTTGCCGATGTACTGAACCTTTCTCGTGTACTTCAGGATCGCCGGCACATCGGAAGCGATGAAGTTTTCTCCCTCACCGAGACCGAGGATCATCGGGGATTCTTTGCGGGCTACGAAAATCTCTCCCGGATAATCGGCAAACATCACCACCAGAGCATAGGAACCGCGGATGCGAACCATGGTTTTTGCCAGGGCGTCGATGGGTCCCATATCGTATTTTTTGTAATAATAATCAATCAGCTTGATCGCTACCTCGGTATCTGTCTCCGAGTAGAATTTGTAATCATGACGGAGCAGCTTTTCACGGAGTTCCTTGTAGTTCTCGATGATACCGTTGTGAACACCGACCACACTGTCATCGTCGGTGTGATGGGGATGGGCGTTGATCTTCGACGGTTCTCCGTGCGTCGCCCACCGGGTATGACCGATGCCGCAGGTCCCCTTCACCGACTCCCCGTCCGCCGTCTTCTCCGACAGCACCTGAAGCTTGCCTTCGGCTTTGATGATGGTCGGCTTTTTCTCGCCATCACGTACAGCGATCCCGGCCGAATCATACCCGCGGTACTCCAGCTTTTTCAACCCGTCCAAAAGGATCGGTGCCGCTTTCTTCCCTCCGATATAACCTACGATTCCACACATGTACTGTATCCTCCTTTATGTCTTCCTGACAAATCTTGCTTTGCAATTCGGGCAGGTAATCTCGATTTTTCCGCGCCCCAGCGGTACCCTCACCACCTTGCGGCAGACCGGGCATCGCAGCAGTTCCTTCCCTTCGCTACGAGCCTGCTTCCGTTTCCTGCGAAAATCTCCCCTGTGCCGGAGACCGGACAGCTTCTCCATAAACTTCTGATTTTCCTTCTGTCTCTGGGGGATGTTGCGGGAAAACATACGCAGGATCGTGATCAACGCCGCCGCCATCTGCACTCCGAAGAGCACGGCATATACTATGGAGATCACGCGGTTTTGTACCCCTGCCAGCGCCAGTCCGCTCCCGGTGATCCTCACCACGATTCCGATGATAAACCGGACAACCGCCAGCGCGATAAATACGATAAACAGACATATATTCAGCTGATCCATCCGTCCGTAACGACCGGTCATCAGCCTTCGAAACCAATTCATTGTACGCAGGTTTCTCCTTTCCTGATAATCTCAACCGTTTTCTATTCTACACTATTTTCATAAAAATGTCACGAACTTTTGAGATATTATTGGCATTTTTCGCATTTTATGCTATACTGTTTACGATTCAAGACCGCTGCCCGTCTCTCCGCGAAAGCAGACCGGGGCCGCGGAAGGCGACAAAAAACTGTCATCGGAGGAATCGAAGAACCCATGAAACAATTCAAACGGCGATTATTCGAAGTGATCCAGCTCGGCTACAAGGAAGACCGCCTGAGCTGTTTCTGTGATTATGTGATCGTACTTGCCATCCTGGTAAATCTGTCCATCCTGGTCATCAACACGTTTGACTTTTCCAATCAGATCCAGGTATACCTGAACACGGCAGAAGCGGTCACTGTCGTCATTTTTGTCATCGAGTATATCCTCCGGATCCTGACGGCGGACCTGCTGTATCCGAACCTGGGACCGGTCCGGTCGCGACTGAAATTTATCTTTTCCCTGGAGGGGATGATCGACCTGCTGGCGCTTCTTCCGTATTTCTTCCTGATGCTGCCGGCCGGCATCGTAGCTTTCCGGATCCTGCGTGTCTTCCGGGTGTTTCATCTCTTTCGTATCAACACACAGTACGATGCCTTCAACGTCGTTATCGATGTCCTCCGGGATAAAAAGGAACAGATTTTTTCTTCGGTTATCCTGATCTTCGTCCTGATGCTGGCCTCCTCCGTAGCCATCTACTCACTGGAGCATGATGCCCAGCCGGAGGCTTTTTCTAATGCTTTTTCCGGCATGTGGTGGTCGGTGTCCACCCTCCTAACTGTGGGCTACGGAGATATCTATCCCATCACCATCGCGGGACGGGTTTTCACCATCATCACCGCCTTTCTCGGGGTAGGTATGGTCGCCATCCCAACCGGTATCATATCGGCCGGCTTTGTGGAGCGGTATACCCGGATGAAGTCTCTGGCCGGCAAAAGCACCGATGACCAGATGCGCTTCATCATGATCACCTCGGAAGCCGGTCATCCCTGGGTCGGAAAAACGATCAAAGAGGTCCCGCTGCCGCCGGAGTTTCTCATCGTCACCATCATCCGCGACGGCGAAATCATCATCCCCCACGGTGATACCATGCTGGTGGCGGAAGATCATATCGTCCTCGGCGCTCTGGAGTTCCAGGACGAGATCGGCATCCAGGTCCGGGAGATACCGATCCTGGACGGACATGAATGGCGCGGGAAGAAAATCCGTGACCTCGAACTCCCCCATGATTCCGTTATCGTATCCATCATCCGTCACGGAAGGCCGTTGATACCGAAAGGCGATACGACGATCCATGCGGAGGATCTGGTAACCCTGTGTGAAAAACAGTAAAAAACACTTGCTGATTCCACAAAATGATGTTACAATGATTTAGTTGAACACATATTATTGGGTTACATGGAGGATGCGTGCGTTATGAAGCACAATTGGAAAGCAAAACTTAAAAAAGCCATGTTCGGCGTATATACCTACAGCAATGATATTCTGGACATTCACTATTCTCCCGAGGTACTGGCTCCCTACTTCAAAGGGCGAACCTACCGGGCCAGTTTTTATATCGGCTACTACAAGTACGCAACGATGATCCCTCATTCCATTTTTACCAATATGAGCGAGCGAAGCATAGAAAGATTGTTGTCCTCTCTGGATACCGGTCTGAATGAAGCAATCGTGATCCTGTCTCCCTATCGGGCTTCCGTCCTGTGCGCGATGCTCCTGGTGAAGACCGAGAACCCTACGCGAATCCGCTATACGGTTCAGGGCATCCGCGGGTCGAGGGACTTTTCCTCCGGAGAGGAGGACTTCTCCACATCACACCGGGTTCCGATCTTCGGACTTTTTGAGCATGCCAAAAACCGGGTAATCCTCTCGATCGAGGATCAGAAAACCGGGAAAACGATGAAAAAAACCATCAAGATCAAAACACCGGATGTTCTGAAAACTTATTTTGATATTCAGGTAAAAATGAACTACAGCAAGCACGATGTGACACCCGAGGAAGAGCAGTTCTACGAGATCAGCGGTGGCTATCGCGGTCCCACCTGCGTCATCGATGCCCATGGCAACGTTCGCGCGTTTTTAGCGCGAAAACCGCAGTACTACGGAATCTACCCTATGAAGGAAGACCATTTTCTCTTCTCGGAGCATTTTTTAAAACGAACCACCTTCGGGGCTCCTTTGAGCGTGGTGGCTCACGAGATGGACTGGATGGGGCGATATATCCATACGTATTTTCACAAGATCGGCTACCATCATCACGCCGTGGAGTTGCCGGACGGGAACTTTCTCACAATCTCCAGCTCCTTCTATGACGAGAGCGTGGAGAACAAGGTCATCAAAATTGACCGGGAGACCGGCGAGGAACTGGATTCCCTCTCCATGGACGATCTGTTCGATGACACCTACAAAACCAGAAATGACTGGTGCCATGTCAACTCCATCTCGCCGATGGATAACCCGGACGAGTTGATCCTGTGTTGCCGGAATATCCACTCCATCATCAAGGTAAATATGAAGGAGAAAAAACTGATCTGGATTTTCTCGCATCCGAAAATGTTCGAGGGAACAGAACAGGAGAGTCTCGTTTTGACTCCGGAAGAGGACCTGGATCCCTGGTTCTTCCAGCAGCACAGTGCCAAGATCATGAAAAATTATCCGAACGCGGATCCGAACCGTCTGTACATCACCTTTTATGATAACCACGATGCGGAACGCCGTCCGGTAGACTGGTATGACGGACCGGGAACTTCCTACGGACTCATCGTCTCTATCGACGAGAAGGCCCGTACCGTGAGACTGGAGAAACGGTTCCCCACCTCCTATGCCATCACAAGAGCCAACACATACTATGACGATAAGAACAATCAGTTCTTCACCATGGATGCCAGACTGAAGGATCAAACCGAAAAACTGGCTGCCGATATCCGTGTCTGGGATTTCGATTCCGGCGAGATGATCCGGGAATACACGATCAATCAGGACTTCTTTGCCGTGCACCCCATAAACTTCAACTACAAGGATCTGTCCACACCGCTGCCGGACGGTCGGAAGCTGTGGCGAGGTGAGCTTTTTCAGAGCAGTAAGAGCAAAATGACACCGGCTGACTTTGCCGATGTCGAAATCTATCCTTTGAAGGATATAAAATTCAGTATTTACGGTGACTGTCTGGTGATGTGGGATCATGATCAGGATCTGTCCGTGATGTACCTGATCGGAAAGGACGAAGTATATGAGATTAACTTCGCCCGTGTCGCCGAAGGTGTCAAACTGAAGCAGCCGATCACTAGGCTCCGGGACAACCGCTTCTGGCATATCATGCCGATGACGGAAATTCCCCCGGGGGAATACATCATCGCTTTCCGCCACGCGAAGAAGCTGTATCGGACCGAGCGCGTCTATACGATCGAAGGCGATGTGGCACAATAATGTTACTATTCACGGCTGAACCACAAAAAGAAACACAGTTGAATGCAAGCATCCACTGTGTTTTTTTTGTGATTCAGCCGTGAATAGTAACTATTAGACAATAAACGCGCCCTGATCGGCGTTGTATACATAGCCTTCCAGCTGATTGTAATCAACACCCATTTCTTTCAGTTCCTCGTTTTCCAGAAGGAATGCTTTGTCATCCTTGAAGGCCAGAACACGGTAGACCAGAACGCGCATCTTCTCACCTACGGTGACATCACGGCGCTCCAGCGAACGTTGCGTGGTCAGTGTCACACCGTTTACATCCAGCGTCACCTCCAGATGATTTCCACGGAAGAGGATGCCCCGGATGGTTCCCTCTTCGGTTGCTTTGATCACGGTTTCAAAACGCTTGTTGTCCGGCTTGAATGCCTCGACGAACTCGGGGCGGATGACCGCTCCTTCGTAATCTCCCTCGGAAAATCCCCGCAGTTTATGATAATCCTCAATCACCGAAGACTGTCCGATGAACTCGCTGACAAAAGGCGTTTCCGGTGTTTTGTAGATGGACAACGGCGCACCGATCTGCTCGACGCGACCTTTGTTGGTGACGATGATCTGATCGGCCACCTCTACCGCTTCGTCCTGGTCATGCGTTACAAAAATACTGGTAATCCCAACCCGCTTGATCATCTCTCTCAGCCAGGTTCTCAACTCCTGACGAACCTTGGCATCGATGGCCGCGAAGGGCTCATCCAGCAAAAGCAAACTGGGATTCGGCGCCAGCGCACGGGCAAATGCCACACGCTGTCTCTGTCCTCCGGAAAGCTCGTTGGGATAACGCTTTTCCATACCGGACAGACCGGTCAATTCCAACAGCTCCTCAACCCTCTTTTTGATCTCCGACTTATTCTTCTTCTGAATCTCCAAACCGAATGCAATGTTTTCATACACGGTCATATACCGGAACAATGCGTAATTCTGGAACACAAACCCGATACCCCGGGCTGCCGGAGGGATATCATTCATCCTTTTTTCATCGATAAAAATATCCCCGGTGTCCGGTGTCTCCAGCCCTGCAATCATCCGAAGGATCGTGGTCTTTCCACTACCACTCGGTCCCAGAAGCGCCACCAGACTTCCCTTCTCTATCCCAAAATTCACATCCTTCGACGCCTGAAAATCACCGAAGTTTTTATTAATACCCTTTAATTCAACATACATGGATTTTCCTCCGTTTTTTTGTCGCACCAGTGTTCATCGAGGAGCAGCAGGCGAACACTTTTTGTGAGCAAAAATGCAACGCATTTTTCGAACAAAAAGCTTTTCGCCGATCGCGCTCCGAGCATCTTACTTCTCTTGCAACAATCCCTCTTCTTTTGCCTCTTGTTCCGAAGTAATCTTTTTGATCCCCTTATCCTTTTTCATCGCTCGTTTCTCGACATTTTTCTCCCGATTCTCAAACACGCTCCTCAGTATCAAAACCACGATCGCGATGATCACCAGAAGCGAAGAAACCGAAAACGCCGCCACGATGGAATCCGATGATCCGTCCAGATACAGAGCATCGATCTCCAACGGCAGGGTGAAGGTCTTTCCTCTGGTCTTCGACAACGCGTTAACCGCGCCGAACTCTCCGAGAGCACGGGAGGCACAGAGGATGATACCGTATATGGTCGCCCACTTGATGTGAGGAAATGTGATCTTCCGGAAGATGGTAAATCCCTTCGCTCCCATCAGCGCCGCCGCCTCTTCCTCGTCGCGTCCCTGCGCGTTCAACACGGGGATGATCTCGCGGGAGACAAAAGGAAACGTGACAAATATCGTTGCCAGTACTACACCCGGCAAAGCGAACACAATCTGAATGTCCCACCCGAAGGTCTGGTTCAGCCACTCAACAAAGGGGGTTGCCCAGCCAAGCCGGACGAAGGTCATGATGTAAGCCAGTCCGGCGATGACCGGCGAAATCGAAAACGGAATATCGATCAGAGTCGCCAGCACCTGTCTGCCCCGGAATGAAAACTTCGTCAACAGCCACCCGGCGAAAAGCCCGAAGATCGTATTCACGATCACGGCGATCACCGTGGCGATCAGGGTGACACCCAATGCGGAAACGACGTATTTGGTACTCAGGGATTTGAAGTAAAATCCGAATCCCTTGCTGAGAGAATTGGCCAGCACGGATACCAGAGGAAGCACCAGCATCAAGATCACAAACAGGATACTTACGATCGTCAGGATAATCCCGGTTTTTCCCATTTTTCTTTTTTTCGAAGAATTCATCAGGCCTCACCTCCTGTTCTTCTCGACTGGCGGATCTGAATAATGTTGATCCCCAGCAGCAGGATGAAGGCGAGAACCAGCATCACCAGCGCAATCGCCGTCGCGGCACTGTAGTCCATCCGCTCCAGCTTCTGCATGATGACATAGGATACCACCTGCGTATGTTCTTTGGCACTGTTTCCCGAGATATATACGACACTGCCGTACTCGCCCAGACCTCTGGCAAACGCCAGTCCGAATCCGGTCAGGATGGCCGGACGGAGCTCCGGAAGAATCACCCGGCGGAAGGTCTGAAACCCACTGGCCCCCAGCATATATGCGGCTTCTTCATACCGCCCGTCCAGTTTTTCGAGAACCGGCTGAATCGCTCTCACCACAAAGGGGATTCCGATAAACACCAGTGCCACGATCAGACCCAGATGTGTATAGGAAACCTCGATTCCCAGCGCGGATAACGGTCCGCCCAGCTCGCCGGTATCGGCATACATTTTGGAAAGAGTGATACCGGCCACCGCCGTCGGCAGGGTAAACGGAATCTCGATCAAACCGTCGAGAAATCTCTTCCCGGGAAAATCATACCGTACCAGAACCCAGGCCAGCATCGTCCCAAACACTACATTGATCACAGCTGCGATAAATGAAGTCAGGATGCTGATACCGAAGGCCCAAAGTACGTTCGGCTCCGTAACCGTACTCCAAAATTCCGCCGGCGAAAGGTGCAGGGAATAAACCAGCACAGACGCC
Source organism: Eubacterium sp. (assembly GCA_017540125.1). Classification (GTDB taxonomy): domain Bacteria; phylum Bacillota; class Clostridia; order Lachnospirales; family Lachnospiraceae; genus Eubacterium_F. Next base: position 3,673 of record JAFYBS010000042.1, on the reverse strand, counting down.
AGCGGAATCAGTACGATCAGGGATAGCAGCGCTATCGTCACACCCAAAGATAAGCCAAAACCGGGTATAACCCGGCGCCCACTCTTCTCTCTGTTACCTCTAGTGTTCACAAAAACCTCCTGTTGCACAATAACATATGCAGGGACGGGCGTTCGCAGATGTTCCCACCGTGCTTTTTAACGCACGAGTCAAAACATCTGTCGAACATCAGCCGTCCCGGACCCTTTATTATTTGAGCTTACTTAGCATAGATCTCATCGAAGATCTTACCATCGGCGAAGAAATCCTCATATGCCTTGTTCCATCCACCGAAATCCTGAATGGTGCAAAGCTTAACGTTCAAATCGAAGGTATCGCCGTACTTGTTCAGGATTTCCTGATTGGACGGACGATATCCGTTCTTTGCGATGATCTCCTGAGCCTCATCGGTATACAGATAGTTCAGATAATCTGTACAGAGATCAACTACTCCGTCTTTCTTCGCGTTCTCATCCACGATTGCCACACTGGGCTGTGCCAGGATGGAGATACTCGGTGTTACGATCTCATAGTCATCCGGATACTCCTTCAGTGTGTTGATCGCCTCGTTCTCCCATGCGATCAATACATCACCCTGTCCGTTCTCCACGAAGGTCGTCGTAGCACCACGGGCACCGGAATCCATAACCGTTACGTTACCATATAGCTTGGACATGAAATCCTTCATCTCTGCTTCGTTGTCTCCGGATTTCTCTTTGATATACTGCCATGCTGCCAGGAAGTTCCACATAGCACCACCGGAGCTCTTCGGATCCGGTGTGATAACCTCGACACCGTCAGCGATCAGTGAATCCCAATCTTTAAGGTTCTTCGGGTTTCCTTTTCTTACCAGGAATACGATAGTAGATGTATACGGGGAAGAATCCAGCGGGAATTTGCTCAGCCATCCGGGCTCGATCATACCGGCTTCCTCGATCAGGGTGATATCATGTTCCAGAGCCAGGGTAACCACATCCGCATCGGCGCCCTCGACTACGGAACGAGCCTGCTTACCGGAACCACCGTGAGACTGGATGATCTCTACATCCTTACCTTTTTCTTCCTTATAATGCTTTTTGAAAGCTTCGTTGTACTCAGCATAGAGCTCACGTGTCGGATCGTAGGATACGTTGGTGATCTTCAGTCCGTCACTGCTGCCCCCCCCTTCACCGCCACAAGCCGTCAGACCCACAGCCATAGCAAGGGATAAACCAAGCACTGCCAGTTTTTTCAAATTCTTTTTCATTTTCTTTTTGCTCCTTTCGTGAATAAATAGAATTCATTCGCTTGTCTTTTTTTTTTCATATTTTTTACTCGGAAATAATATCACGGAGATGGTTGTTCTGTCAACATTTTTAAACGAAACGTTTCAAACGGCGATTTTTCGGTAATTCTATAAAAATTAACCGACCTATGTTATCCGGATTTTTCACCCGGAACCAAAGGTCGGTTCATTTTTTCTTGATACTATTTACGATTCTGACGCTTGCTACCCGATTATTCCGATTCGTCCCTGAGGTATTCTTTCAGTTTCTCGATAACATAATCCACCGCGTCTTCCAGAGAATACTTGCTGGTGTCGATCTCAACTGCCGGGTTCTGCGGTTTTTCATAAGCACTGGAGATACCGGTAAAGTTCGGGATCTCTCCGCGACGAGCCTTCGCGTACAGCCCCTTCACGTCTCTCTTCTCACATTCTTCCAGAGGTGTGCTGACATAAATCTCGATGTAGCTGTCTGTACCTATGATATCCTTCGCGCGCTCACGATCTGCCGTGTAAGGAGATATGAACGAGGTCAGAACAATCAGGCCGGCATCGTTCATCAGCTTCGCCACCTCGGCGATACGACGGATGTTTTCGATACGGTCCTTCTCATCGAATCCGAGGTTGTTGTTCAATCCCATACGGATGTTGTCACCATCCAGAAGCATAGTATGTTTACCTTCCATACTGAATACTTTCTCGATGGCGTTGGCCAGCGTCGATTTACCGGAACCGGAAAGACCGGTAAACCAGAGTGTCAAAGGTTTCTGTCCCAAAGCTTCAGAACGGATTTCTCTGGTGATATCCGTTTTCTGCCAGGTCAGGTTTGTCGAACGGCGCATGCTGTGAAGAACCACACCGCAGGCCGATGTCATGTTGGTCACACGATCGATCAGCAGCAGTTCTCCCAGTGCTCTGTGGTTTTCGAACTTGTCGAGAACCACTCCCTCTGCCAGTGCAATCTCGCACTCGGCCAGCTCATTTTTCCGAAGAGTCTCTGCGGGCAGGTGCTCACCGGTGTTGATTTCGATTTTATACTCGATCGACTGGATGGTCGCTGCGATTTCCTTCGTTCCGATGCGAACCAGGTAGCTTTTTCCCTGTACCAGCCGGTCATCGTCCATCCACAGGATGTTGGCACGGAACAGGCGGCTGACTTCCGGACGGGTATCCTTCACGAAAACACAGCCCCTCGATACGTCGATCTCGCGATCCAGCTGGATCGAGACAGGCTGTCCCTTTCCGGCTTTCTTCTCATCCCGGTCACCGACATAAATGGACTTTACTACGGCTTTTTCGTTGCTGGGTAATACCTCCAGCTCATCACCGACCGCCACTTCACCGGACTCGATCTGACCCTGAAATCCGCGGTACTCATGATTCGGACGGCACACGCGCTGGATCGGCATCACGAAGCCTTCCTCCTCAGCGCTCTCCGATACATCCACCGTCTCGAGATGGTTCAGAAGGGTTCCGCCTTTGTACCAGGTCATGTTGGCAGATTCGACATTGATGTTGTCACCCGCCGTGGCAGATACCGGAATGATCTTGACATTCTCAAGCTCCAGATCGACCGACAGCTTGCGGATGCTTTTTTCCATTTTTCTAAATACGTCACGGTCATACTTCACCAGATCCATCTTGTTGATGGCAAATACAAAATGACGGATGCCCATGAGTTTACAGATTCTGGCATGACGCCAGGTCTGGATCTGTATCCCGCGGGACGCGTCTACCAGGATCACCGCCAACTCGGCGAAGGAAGCTCCTACCGCCATGTTCCGGGTGTACTCCTCGTGTCCCGGTGTATCTGCCACGATGAAGCTTCGGTTATCTGTAGTGAAATACCGATACGCCACATCGATGGTAATTCCCTGTTCCCGTTCAGCCATCAGGCCGTCCAGCAACAGCGCATAGTCGATCTCACCTTCCCGGCTTCCAACTTTGGAATCCAGTTCCAGTGCTCTCTCCTGATCTGCAAAAAGCAGTTTGGCATCGTACAGCATGTGTCCGATCAGAGTGGATTTTCCGTCGTCAACGCTTCCGCAGGTGATGAATTTCAATAGTTTATTCATATCAGAAATATCCCTCCCTCTTGCGTTTTTCCATGCTGGCGGCACCGCCGTCATGGTCGATCACACGACTGGTTCTCTCGGACTCCACGGCACCCAGTGTCTCTTCGATGATCTCATCCAGAGTCGCTGCCGTAGACTCGATTCCGCCGGTCAGAGGATAGCAACCGAGGGTTCGGAAACGAACACTCTTCATCATCGGCTTCTCGCCTTCCTCCAGTCTCATGCGGTCATCATCCACCATGATGATGTTTCCGTCCCGCTCCACCACCGGTCTCTCGGCAGCGTAATAAAGAGGAACGATCTCGATGTTTTCCCT
>JAFYBS010000041.1 GCA_017540125.1 Eubacterium sp. | reverse complement strand
GAAAGCGGCAGCAGCGAAAAAGGCAAAGGAAGAAGCGGAAAAAGCAAAGGCAGCTTCAGAGGGTTCGTCCGATGCGTGACGTGGAGATTACGGTATATGGTCTTGTGCAGGGCGTGGGATTTCGTCCTTTCGTCGCGGAGGCGGCGCGGGAGTTTTCTCTCACCGGCACGGTTTGTAATATCGGCGGGATCGTGAAGATCCGGGCCGTAGGAGATGAAGAGGCGTTGGATGAGTTCATCCGGCGCCTTTCGTCACATCATCTTTCGGGATGCCGGGTGGATGAAGTAGTGGTTTCCGACTCGGTGCCGACGGATGTCGGAGAGGGTTTCCCGGAGGATTTTCAGATAACGGACAGCGTGGAACAGGAGGATGAGCTGCGATTTCTCCCGGCGGATATCGCCACCTGCGAATCGTGTGAGAGGGAGCTTATGGATCCGGAGAACCGGCGGTATCGGCATCCTTTTATCAGCTGTGTTTCCTGCGGTCCGAGGTTCTCCATCATGAAACGGGTGCCGTATGACCGGGAGCGGACCACGATGGGTGGGTTTCCGCTGTGTGGGGAGTGTGAAGGGGAGTACCTCACGATTGGTGACAGGAGGAGGTATGCGCAGACGATAGCCTGCAATTGCTGCGGGCCGACGATCCAACTGTTCGAGGGGGACTCGAGGGAAACATGCATGGGAAAGGGACTGGGCGCCGGACGTGATCGGAGTCTTTCTTCCTCGCTTGCCCCTTTGAAGGGCTCCTCGGAAGAAAGCTCCTGCCGCCGGCGCGAGGACTCTTCAGAATTAATCAAGCGAGCCGTGGAACTAATTCATCTTGGTAGAATCGTAGCAATTAAGGATATCGGCGGGTATCATTTTTGCTTCGATCCGTATAATGAGGAGGCGGCGAGGAGGCTGCGGGAGTATAAAAACAGGGAGAGGAAACCGCTGGCGGTGATGTTTCGGGATATGGACAAAGTCAGGGATATGGCGGTGGTTTCTGCGAGGGAGGAGGAGTTGTTGAGGTCGCCGGCGCGGCCGATCGTGCTGCTGGATAAAAAGGAGGGGGAAGATTTTGCGCCCTCCGTGTGCGGGAGGAGTCGGCGGATCGGGGCGATGTTGCCCTGCAATCCGCTTCAGATGCTTCTTCTGGAGGAGTATGGAACGCTGGTGATGACCAGCGGGAACCGGGGAGGGGAGCCGATCGTAACGGAGGATGAGGTTATGCTCCGGGAGATGGAAAAGGGGTTTCCGGATGCGGTTTTGTTGCATGACCGGGAAATCGTCAACGGATTGGATGATTCTATTCTTCAAGTGGTGAAGCTATGGGATGGCAGAGAGTTTGTTCAGACCCTTCGTCGTGCCAGAGGCTATGTACCGGAGCCGGTACGCCTCCCTTTTTCTCTGAAAAATGACTGGCTGGCTGCGGGTGGGGATCTGAAGGCGGTGTTTGCGCTGGGACGGAAAAACATGGCGTATCTGTCCGGACATTTCGGTGATCTGGAGGATGTGAGAGCGGAGAAGGCCCGGGCGAAAGGAATCGAACATCTGCAGGAGCTGCTGGGAATTCGGCCGAAGGGAGTTCTGTGCGACAGTCACCCCGGGTATCGCTCGGCTAAGGAAGAAACATCGGAGGAGCGTCGGATTCGGTGTCAGCATCATGTTTCCCACATCGCGTCGGTGATGGTGGAACACGGTTTGCAGGGACCGGTACTGGGACTTGCGTTTGACGGGACCGGGTACGGTGACGACGGAACCGTATGGGGAAGTGAGTTTCTTCTGTGCGGGGAGGGATACCGCCGGATGGGATGTTTTCAACCGGTGAAGATGACAGGGGGAGATACGGCATCCCGAAACGCGAAACTCAGTTGCTATGCCTACCTGCATGCAGCCCGAGAAAGAGAGCTTCTGACGGAGGTTGATGTAAGGGAATTGCTCGACCGGATGGACGGAGAGGCCACTGCAAACGACGGTGCAGAGAGGACCATGTTTTCCGATGGAGCAGAGAGGACCGTGTCTTCCGAGGGAAACAACATGCCTTCACGGAAAGCGTATACCGTTGTCAGCCGGGCAATTGAAAGCGGAACGGGAACGTATCTGTCGTCTTCCATGGGACGGCTGTTTGATGCGGTGTCGGCTCTTCTGGGGATTGGATATGCAAACTCCTACGAAGGGGAATGCGCGGAGAATCTTCAGGCCGTGGCAGAGAAATGGCTGCGGGAGTCCGGGCAGGACGGAGCGCAGGAAGAACCATTGGAGGTTTGGGCTCCGGTGACCGAAAGTCATGGGGCGGAGGCCGGGAAGAAATCGGCTCCGGTATATACGATAGACGGAGTTTTTCTCGTGGCGGGAATGGGAAGATTGCTCCTGTACGGGGAGGAACCGCGGAAGCTTGCCGCCATGTTCCATCTTGCCGTGGCGGAGGCGTCGGTTGATCTGTGTGGAAGGATCGCGGAAGCGGAATCGCTGCCGGAGGTTCCGGTTGCGCTCGGCGGAGGAACCATGTGTAACCGTCTTCTGCTGCAGTATCTGATTCCGAAGCTGGAACAAAACGGTCACCCTGTGTACTTCAATCATAAAGTTCCCTGCGGTGACGGAGGTCTGGCTCTGGGGCAGTTTATGGCAGCCCCTCACGGAAAGGATTGACATGAATCAAACCGAACAGATAACAGAAGCATGGATCGAAGATTTTCACGGAACGGAAACGATGAGAACAGTTCTGAAACAGTGCGTTTATTTTTCTGTTTTATCCGGTGTAAATATCGAAAAAATACTGCTTACTATGCGGGAGGACGGGGAGCTTCCGGCACGGGATAAAAAGCAGGGAATAAAGAGACTGGAGGAGTTGAGAAACCGGCTTCTGTCCCGAAAATTCGTCGTAGGTACGCCTTCGATACGAAAAAGGGAATCGGGGAAACCGGATATTCTTTATATCGAAAAGGATATCCGCGATCATGTTCTGACGAAAAAAATCCGTGAAAAATACAGCGGTACGGAAGTAAAATATATCGATCATTATAAGGATATTTTTTATCATCCATCTCCCGATAAAAATGGGTTGATCCTGGCGAAAAACAGAAACCCGAAACTCCTTCCCGGAGCACCGGTTTGTCATGATTTTGAAGAGAAATATTTTTATTATACGAGCCTTGCCACGGGGTGCCTGTATGACTGTGAGTATTGTTATCTCAAGGGAATGTATCCTTCCGGTGATCAGATCGTGTATGTCAATATCGAGGATACCTTTTCGGAAACGGAGAAGGTGTTGAAGGAGCATGAGGCGTATGTATGCATTTCCTATGATTCGGATCTGATGAGTCTGGAGAGCTTCACCGGATATGTGGAACAGTGGAATGAGTTTGTCAGGGAACATGACGGGCTTCGAGTGGAATGCCGTACCAAATGTGCGAGAACGGATCTATGGAGAAAAATGACGCCCTGTGACCGGATGATCTTTGCCTTTACGCTGTCACCGCAGGAGGTGATACGGAGATATGAACACCGGACACCGTCTCTTGGCGAGAGGCTGGCCTGTATCCGGGAAGGTATGGAAGCCGGATTTACCGTGAGACTCTGCTTCGATCCGGTGATCGCTTTTCCGGGGTGGGAAGAGGAGTATGACCGCTTGATCCGGGACGTTACGGATTCGCTGGATCCGGACGGGATTCGGGATGTCAGTGTAGGAAGTTTTCGGATACCGCAGGATTATCTCCGACAGCTGCGACGGAGAGAACCCGATTCGGCGGTGGTGCAGTATCCCTTTGTCAATGAAGACGGTGTTTGCCGTTATCCGGAGGAACTTCATTTGCAGATGTGTGAAAAAGTTGTACAGGGTTTGAAAAGGTTTGTTCCGGAGGACAGGATATATTTGCTTGCCGACCGGAAAAATCAGGGAAAGGATAAAAGAGGGAAAAACACATGAGAGAAGAATCCATTCGTATGGTTCACGGAAGCGGTGGATCAGCCACCGGCGAACTGATCCGAGAGGTGTTTGAATCGGCCTTTCGGAACGATACTTTGTCAGCGATGGAGGATGCCGCCGTGCTGGAACGTCCCTCCGGAAGGATCGCCGTTACCACGGATAGCTTTGTCGTGGATCCGGTGGAATACCGGGGCGGTGATATCGGTCGGCTGGCTGTATGCGGGACGGTGAATGACCTTCTGATGCGGGGGGCGGTTCCCCGTTATCTGACGGCCGGATGGATCCTGAAGACCGGAACGTCTCTGGATCTGTTGCGTCGTGTGGTGAAGTCCATGGCAGAAACAGCGAAGGAAGCCGGAGTGACTATCGTGGCCGGAGATACGAAGGTAGTGGAAGAGTCCTCTCACGGGGAAATCTATATCAATACCACCGGTGTGGGGGTTGTTCCCGACGGAGTGGATATCGCCGCAGCGAATGCAGCTCCCGGAGACAAGGTGCTGTTGTCCGGAACGCTGGGAGATCATCATGCGGCTATTCTGAGTGAGAGGATGGCGATCAACACGGATATCGTCAGTGATACGGCACCGTTAACAGCCATGTGTGAGCGATTGCGTGGATGGAAGGTTCATACCATGAGGGATGTGACCCGCGGCGGTCTGGGAACGGTTTTGAAGGAACTGGCCCTGGCATCCGGAACGGTGATCCGGATTCGGGAAAAGGATATCCCGGTTTCAAGGAAGGTCCGGGACTTCTGTGGCCTTTTGGGATTGGATCCCGTATATATGGGAAACGAAGGAAAAATGGTGGTGATCGTCGATGAGTCGGATGCGGAAGAGGCACTCCGGGCGATGAGAGAGTCCGATTACGGAGCAGACGCCGTGATGATCGGAGAAGTATCGGAACCGATGTCGGAGGAGGCCGGGAGTATTTTTCTGGAGACCGCGATCGGTGGAATTCGTGAACTTGATGTATTGCAGGGAGAGGGATTACCGAGAATCTGTTGATTTTTCAAAATGGTTGTGATATAATTGTTTTTCGGTAGGTATGTATAGAAAGGAGCATTTCTGTATGAGACGAAAAGTGATATCAAGAAAGATCGTATGTATGGGGTTGGCATTGGCGTTGGTGGCACCGGTTGTCGGTAACTCAGCCGAGGCGGCAAAAAAGGGGAAAAAACCGGAGTTTTCCCGGACAGAGATGAAGCTTTTGTCCGGTGGATCCGCTACGCTTAAGATAAAAAAGAATTCCGTGAAAATCATTAACACCAAGTGGAACGTTGATAACAAGGAAAACTTCGGACTGACTGACCGGAAGAAGACTTCTGTGAAGATCGTTGCGGAGTCGACCGGGGTCGGTAACGTGACGGCAGTTGTGAAATTCAAGGCGGGTAAGAAGACCAAGAAGAAAAAGCTGACATGCCATGTGGAGTCTGCTCATAAGGATACGGCGGTATACAACACGTCGGACAGTTGTTTTGAAATCACTTCCTCGCAGGAGATTTTTTCCATCGTAAATGAAGATCGTCATGATGTGGAGAAGGATGAAGCCGTCTGGGAGCAGTCGGTGGAGAAGCTGGTAACGGTCTTTCCGATAGAGAACGGAGTTCCCGAGTTTACCAGAGAGTTGGTTCCCTCGAGTATCCGGCTTGCCTCGGATCATAAGACGCTGCATATCGCCGTGGATCCCGGAAAAGTGAGAAAAGGACTGCAGTATACCATTCTGATTACCGGTTTCAAGTATGCGGATGACGTACCGATTCCCGAGGAAGATGCGTTCTACTACGTAACGGTTAAGCAGATACCGGTTGCTGTGGAACAGGGCGAAACGATTTACGAAGCGGATCAGAACCGGATTTTGATTTATTTCAATCAGGATGTATCCAATATCATTAAGTTTGATAAAGAGTTCCCTGAGGGCGAGGTGACATATGCCGGCCAGTGGACGACCAACGCATCCGGTGTGGCTAAACTGAAGGATGCGTCGGGACAGGAGATCGGGATCAAGGAGATCAGTGCCTATCTCAAGTTTGAAGACTATATCACGATCACACCGTTGAAGAAGCTCTCGCCGGGAGCTACCTACCAGCTGGAGCTGACCGGGTTCGCGCCGAAGGGGGCATCCGGAAACACGAATGTATGTCGTACGGAGTTTACGATAAAATGAGAATAGGGTGAAGCTATGTGTGTTGCGTTGCCTGGAAAGGTGATCGAAGTAAAGGGGAATACAGCGGTTGTCGATTTTTCCGGCAACCGGGTGGAAGCCCGGTCCGGTCTGGTGGAGATTGAACCGGGAGACCGGGTTTTGGTCCATGCCGGACTGATTCTTCAGAAAGTATCGCAGACCGAAGCGGAGGAGATGGAAATGCTTTTTCGGGAACTGGAGGATTCGGTCGGATGAAGATGGATATCGAACAGATCAAGAGGGAATTACGAACCTATGACGGCCCTCCCTTGCGAATTATGGAGATTTGCGGCAGTCATACCGAGGCAGTGGCCAGGTTCGGAATTGCCTCTTTTTTATCCCGAAAAATAACCCTGCTGTCCGGACCCGGCTGTCCGGTCTGTGTGACGACTACATCCTATATCGATCGTCTGATCGAACTGGCAAGGGAGGGCAAAACGATTGTCACCTTCGGTGATCTGATCCGGGTGCCGGGAAGCCGGACAAGTCTTGACCGGGTCAGGGGAGAAGGGTGTCGGGTGGAGATGGTGTATTCTCCGATGGATGTTCTGACACTGGCTCTCCGGGAGCCGGATAGAGAGTTTGTTTTTGCCGCGGTAGGATTTGAGACAACGACTCCGGTTTATGCCGTGTTGACGGAGGAGTTGGTTACGCAGGATATAAAAAACGTACGGCTTTTGACAGCATTAAAAACCATGCCTTCCGTTGTGGATTCGATGCTGGGGGGAGGAGCGCCGGTGGACGGGTTTCTCGCACCCGGGCATGTGTCGGTTGTGACAGGGGCGAAAGCGTTCCGTCCGGTTGCCGAAAAATACGGGATACCCTTCGGTGTGGCCGGCTTCGGAGGAGAAGAGCTTCTCCTGGCTTTGTATGGACTGATTCGGAATTACGGAAGAGGAGTGGTAGAGAATTATTATCCTTCGGTTGTGACATGGGATGGGAACGAAATGGCACAGGAGAAGGTAAAAACGTATTTTACTGTTTCGGATGCGGCATGGCGGGGATTGGGAATCGTTCCCGGATCGGGGCTCCTGCTTCGGGAGGAGTATCTCCGGTTTGATGCCGGGAGCGACGGACTGGACCGCGATGAGAAGAACCCGTCCTGTCGGTGTGATCAGGTTTTGACAGGACGGCTCCGACCGTATGAATGTCCCATGTACGGAAAAAAATGTATCCCGTCCGATCCGGTCGGTGCCTGTATGGTGTCGACGGAGGGAAGCTGTTATTCTTACTATGTGAACAAAAGAAAGGATTAGAAGAGAAGAGTACGTAGAACCGAAGAAAAGAAAAAAGAAACAGCCTGTTAAACAGGCTGTTTCTTAATATCTAAGTAAATTGGATCTATCAGACAAACATCAAAGATCGATAACTGCACTGTCATCCTGCTTGTCGTTGATTACATAGTATGCCTTCCTCTCATCAACGTTTACATAGATGCGGAGAGACTTGATGTTTCCGATGCGATGACCGGAGTTCTTGTAAGCCTCTTTTACGCGCTCAACCAGGTTCTCAGCAACAACGATATCAGCGCCGCCTGCCTGGATGATCGTCTCCTGAACGCTCTCTACTACCTTGTTCTTGGATCCGGGCTTGCGACCTCTCTTCGGAGCAGCCTTCTTAGCCGGAGCCTTCTTAGCTGTGGTTGCCTTCTTAGCCGGAGCAGCCTTCTTGGCCGGAGCCTTCTTAGCCGGAGCTTTCTTAGCCGGAGCTTTCGCAGCCGGAGCCTTAGCAGCCGGAGTAGCTGTCTTAGCAGCTGTCGTAGCTGTAGCTGCGGTAGAAGTTGTAGTAGTTGTCTTTGCAGTCTCTGCAGGCTTTGCTGCAGGTGCCTTGGATGTTGTTTTTTCGATAGCCATAATATCTGTTCTCCTTTTTTGAATAGTAAAAAATGGTTCTCAAACCGGTTACAGTTACTAATATAATACTTATTGAAGATAAATGCAACCCCTTTTTTTAAAAAAATGTTACAATTTTTTTGTTTTTCTGAAAAATATGGGGGCAAATTTCACAAAAACAAGTCCGGGAGATAAAGCAAAAAGCCCGAAAAATCGGGCTTCATGCGGATTAACAATCCAATAGTAACGACACATGTCGAATGTCTGAAAAAAAAACTGCTGTTTTGCTACAAAAAAGCTATTTTGCCCCCGAATCGGGTCAATTTTAACGTTATTTTTTTCGGACAATCGTTGTCAGTTTCCCTTGATCGTCTTTCAGGGTAGTTCCCAACGGTTCGCACATGTTGTTGATTTTTGCCAGGACCCGTCCCCGCTCACTGCCTGTTTTCGGTGTCGGCTGATAGTTGTTGTAGGCGGTGGTGGAGGAGAGACAACAGGGAATCAGACGGAGGATTGTCTGTCCCTTTTTCAGTTTTCCGTTTTTGAAAACGAAGGTCGGACGGGCAACCATCGTATCTTTGTCGGAGGGGTTGGAGTTTCCGCCGAAGCAGAAATTTCCCAGGCTGTAAATGATGTAGGAGCCTTTGTATTTTTCTACTCCCTGGAGTACGTGCGGATGATGTCCGAGCACGATATCGGCTCCATGGTCGATGGCGTACCTGGCGATCCCTTTTTGGGAATCACGGGGAGAATACATCCTCTCGGTTCCGTCGTGCATACTGACGATGATCAAATCACAGTTTTTCTTTTTCAGTCGTTCGGTCCCACTTTTGATCTGAGCCAGGGAACCGGAGTAGCTGTCCAGGCCGCAGACGGAAATCATACCGATCTTGTATTTGTTTCCGGTTTTTTTCTTTTCAACCTTGTAGATGGAGGTTCGGTAGTAGGAGGAGTATTTGATCCCGGCTTTTTTCAGGGTGGCCATGGTGTCATAGTAACTCCCCTCCAGAAAATCCCGGCAGTGATTGTTGGCAAATCCGACGGATTCGATGTTTCCTTTTTTCAGGATCTTGACGTAGGACGGCGGTCCGCGAAAAGTAAATGTTTTCTGTGCCGGGGTGGTGCGGTTGGTCAACGTACCCTCGAAATTAACGATGGTCATATCATCGTTGTCAAAATATTTTTGCATGTTTTTGAAAAAATAACCCATATCACCGACGCGTGTCACCATGGCATTGAGACTGGTCGAATAGTTGAATTTCGGATCGGTTCCGATGGTGCAGTCTCCGGCGCAGCTCAGTGTGATCTTGTCAATCTGCGGTGTCGGTTTCGGAGTCGGAGTCGGTTCCGGGGTAGGGTCCGG
>JAFYBS010000040.1 GCA_017540125.1 Eubacterium sp. | reverse complement strand
TTTTTGAAAACAATCGAAGCATTGTGGCCACCGAAACCAAGCGAATTACTGATCACCACATTCACTTCCATGGCGATCCCCTCGCCCTTCACCACATCCAGATCACACTCCGGATCCTGGTTCTCCAGCCCCGCGTTCACATGGACAAATCCATCCGTGATCGACTTGATGCAGGCAACCGCCTCCACCCCGCCGGCAGCTCCCAGCATGTGGCCTACCAGAGACTTGGTCGAGTTCACCTTCACCTTTTTCGCTGCCTCACCCAGTGCCAGATGGATCGCGCGGGTCTCGAACAGATCATTCATATGGGTACTGGTCCCGTGCGCGTTGATATAATCCACATCCTTCGGCTTCACACCGGCATCCTTCATGGCAAATTCCATCGCTTTCGCCGCACCGGAGCCGTCTTCTGCCGGTGCCGTCACATGATAGGCATCCGAAGTTGCTCCGTATCCGGCCAACTCGGCATAGATCTTCGCGCCGCGCGCCTTTGCGTGCTCTAACTCCTCGAGAACCAGAATACCGGCCCCCTCCGCCATAACAAAGCCGTCGCGATCCACATCAAACGGTCTCGACGCATGCTTCGGATCCTCCGAGGTGGAAAGAGCGTTCAGCCCCAGGAATCCGGCCAGCCCGATATCACAGATCGTATTCTCTCCTCCGCCGGCGACGATCACATCCGCCTCACCGTATTTGATGGAGCGAAGTCCTTCCCCGATGTTGTGATTACCGGTGGCACAGGCTGTCACCACGTTGATATTTTTCCCCTTCAAACCAAACTGAATGGCGATGTTTCCGGCTGCGATATTCGAGATCAGTCCGGGGATCATCAGAGGCTCCACGCGGTTCGGTCCCTTCTCCTTCAGACGCATATAGTTTCTTGTGATATTCTGCAGGGAGCCCACACCGGATCCCACGCAGACGCCCACGCGATACGGATCCTCCTGTTCCATATCCAGCCCGGAATCCGCGATCGCCTCAACAGCAGCCGCCACCGCGTATTTGGAAAAATCCTCCATACGACGGGCCGCTTTCTTGTCTACGCACTCCGGCATCACGAAATCCTTCACCTCACCGGCCAGCTTCGCCTTATAATCGGTCGTATCCAGCTTGGTGATGGGGCCGATACCGCAAACGCCTTTTTTCGCGTTCTCCCAGAAAGTATTCACATCATTTCCGATGGGAGTGATGGCTCCCATACCGGTCACTACTACTCTTCTGCTCATTTTTATCCTCCTATTCCTCAGATAGCGACACCGCCATCCACACAGATCACCTGTCCCGTGATATATTTGGCACGATCCGAAGCCAGGAACACCGCCATCTCCGCGATATCCTCCACCTCACCGAACGAACCCAACGGAATCTGCTTCACGGCCTCCTCCTTCACGGAATCCGGAAGCGCATCCGTCATATCGGTTTTGATAAATCCGGGCGCGATGGCATTGCAGGTAATCCCCCGCGAAGCCAGCTCCTTCGCCACCGACTTCGTCAGCCCGATCACACCTGCCTTGGACGCGGCATAATTCGCTTGTCCGGCATTTCCGATCACACCGGCCACAGACGCCATATTGATGATCCGGCCGCTTCGCTTTTTCATCATCGGCCGGGTCACACACTTGCAACCGTTGAAGGCCCCCTTCAGATTCGTCCGGATCACGGCGTCAAAATCCTCTTCCTTCATGCCCATCAGAAGACCGTCCCTGTTGATCCCGGCGTTGTTCACCAGGATATCGATCCCGCCATGCTCCTTCACGATCTCCTTGAAAAATGGCTCGGCTTCGGCCATCTCCCCTACATCGCATTGGATCGCTGTCGCATCCCCGCCGTTATCCTTGATCGCCTTCACAACTTCTTCCGCCTTTTCCCGGGACCCGTTGTAATTCACTACCACAAACGCCCCCTCGCGTCCCATCGCTTTCGCGATCGAAGCCCCGATTCCGCGGCTGGCACCGGTCACTACCGCCACCTTACCATCCAGTAATCCCATAAATCCAAACTCCTTTTAATTTGAAAAATTGTTCTCGATATCTTCCATGGTAGCAATCTGCACCGTCGTCAGCTCCCGCCCCATGTCCTTTGCAATCTTGCGGTTGAACCCGGCCAGCGTTTTCCCCGGCCCGATTTCGTAGAAGGTATCCACCCCGTCTTTTACCATCGACTCCACACACTGTTGCCAGCGAACGGAATTTGACAGCTGCTTCACCAACAGAGACTTGATCTCCGCCTCATCCGTCACAATCTCGCCTGTCACGTTCGCCACATACGGAAATCTCATCGGTGAGATCGTCACACTCTCCAGCTCGGTCGCCAGCTTATCACCGGCACCTGCCAGAAGCTTCGAGTGAAACGGTCCGCTGACCTTCAGAAGGACGGTCTTTCTCGCTCCCGCTTCCTTCAGCTTATCCGCGGCCTCCTTCACCTGTTCCGTCTCACCGGAAATCACGATCTGACCGGGGCAGTTATAATTCGCAATCTGGACTTTATCATATCCGGCAATCGCTTCCTCGATCTTCTCTGCCTCCAGTCCCATGATCGCAGCCATACCGCCCTCTCCGGCCGGCACCTCCTCCTGCATGAAGATTCCTCTCTTTCGAACCACCTTCGCAGCCTCAATACCGTCCATCGCTCCGTTCGCCACGAGAGCACAGTATTCACCCAGACTCAGTCCGCCGGCGATATCCGCCTTTCCTCCCCGGGCCTCAATCTCCCGCAGGAGAGCTACACTGGTCGTCAACAGACAAACCTGCGTAAACTCCGTGATATGGATGTCTTCATTTTCCTCGAAGCAGAGAGCCTTCAGATCCAACCCCACTGCTTCACTGGCACGGTCAAAAAACTCTTTCGCAAGAGACGATTTTTCGTAAACATCCTTTCCCATGCCGACCGCCTGCGCTCCCTGTCCCGGGAAAACAAACGCCACCTTACCCATGTCCGCTCCTCCTCTACCGATCGCTCACACAAGAAGACACCAAGCCAGAGGGCCTGCCCCCATGCTTGGTGTCAGATTCATCTTTTTTAATTACTCTCAACCTTCGATGCCCTTGTCTTTCAGGAAGTTGATGACATCTCCTACGGTTGCGATGTTCTCGAGATCGTCCGTCGGGATCTCCACATCATACTCCTCCTCAAGAGCCATGATCAGCTCATACAGATCCAGCGAATCCGCACCCAGATCATCTTTGAAGTTCGATGCCTCGGTGATGCTGTCTGCATCTACACTCAACTGATCCGCGATAAGTTCCTGCATTTTTTCTAACATAGTCTCGTCTCCTTTTCTTTCTTATATTGCCTGTTGTGAAAAAGGCTGTCGTGCGACCTCATCTTCCCCAAAATCACACTTACATTCACACAAATCAAACACATTTTAACCTATAACGAGTATTCCGTCAAGATTTTTTTTCAATAATCCGTTACATTACGTCTCGGTTCCCGAAAAATGGTCACTTTGTTGTTTTCTGTTAGCACTCATTTTTATCGAGTGCTAAAAAATGCTTGACAACCTGCCTTGCCGGGTATAAGATAAAGAAAACACAGATCTTCAAGGAGGCGTAGTATCATGACAAATGAACAGGGCAATCTTGCCATAAACTCGGAAAACATTTTTCCGATCATCAAAAAATGGCTGTATTCCGATCATGACATCTTCATCCGTGAGGTGATCTCGAACGGATCCGATGCCATCACCAAGCTGAAAAAGCTGGATATGATCGGTGAGGCCAAGCTGGCGGATGATTACAAGCCGAGGATTGACGTCGAGGTGAATCCGGAGGAAAAAACCATCTCCTTCACGGATAACGGTCTGGGAATGACCGCCGATGAGGTGAAGGAGTACATCAACCAGATCGCTTTTTCCGGCGCTGCAGATTTCTTGGAAAAATACAAAGACAAAGCCGGTGACGAACAGATCATCGGTCATTTCGGACTCGGCTTCTACTCCGTATTCATGGTGGCGGATTCTGCCGAGATCCATACTCTTTCCTATAAAGAAGGAGCAGAGGCTGTTCACTGGGAGAGCGACGGCGGCCTCACCTTCGAGCTTTCGGACAGCGATAAAACCGAAGTGGGTACCACCATCATCCTCCACCTGAACGAGGACAGCTACGAGTTTGCCAACGAATACCGTGTCCGCGAAGTACTGGAAAAATACTGTTCCTTCATGCCGGTCGAGATATTTTTGAAAAAAGCGAACGCCGAGCCGGAGTACCAGACGATCAACGCCGAGGATGTGCTGGAGACCGACGAAGTCGTGGAGGAGTTTGAAGAAGAGGAAAAATCCTACACACCGCCCGAGGACGACGAGGAGGACGAAGGCGACTCCGATGATAAAAAGAAAAAGAAAAAAGAGCCGAAGAAAAAGATGGTCAAAAAGGCCAAGATCATCAAGCGGGAGGTGTCTCTCAGCGACATTCATCCTCTCTGGGCGAAGCATCCGAACGAGTGCAGCGACGAGGATTACAAATCGTTTTACCGCAAGGTCTTCAACGATTACAAAGAGCCTCTGTTCTGGATCCATCTGAACATGGACTACCCCTTCAACCTCAAGGGAATCCTGTACTTCCCGAAGGTAAACATCGAGTACGAAAACCTGGAGGGCGTGATCAAGCTTTACAACAATCAGGTATTCATCGCGGACAACATCAAGGAAGTGATCCCGGAGTTCCTCCTGCTGTTGAAGGGTGTCATCGACTGCCCCGATCTGCCGCTGAACGTCAGCCGTTCCGCCCTGCAGAACGACGGATTTGTGAAAAAGATTTCCGATTATATCACGAAGAAAGTAGCGGACAAGCTCTCCGGCATGTGCAAAACCGACCGTGAGAATTATGAAAAATACTGGGATGACATCTCTCCCTTCATCAAGTTCGGTTGCCTGAAGGACGAGAAATTCCGCGAGAAGATCCGTGAGTACGTCCTTTTCAAGGATCTGGATGAGAAGTATTCCACCCTGTCCGAGTATCTGGAGAACGTCGAGCCGGATAAAACCGAGGATACGGATGATTCCACGGAGAACGAACCTCAGGCCGATGTTGTCGATGCCGACGGAAACCCGGTCGACGGTTCCTCCGACGAGGATACAAAAGAGAAGGAAAAACCGAAAAAGACGGTTTACTATGTGACCGATCTGCAACAACAGAGCCAGTATGTCAACCTCTTCCGCGAGCAGGGAATGAATGCTGTCGTCCTGCCGGATACCATCGATCAGCCCTTCATCTCATCCCTGGAGACCAGAGATGAGGACGGCGTGCGGTTCCAGCGTATCGATGCGGATCTCACGGAATCGATGACCGAGGATGCCGAGAACGATGAGGATCTGTCGAAGGAACAGGAGGAACTCACCTCCCTCTTCCACGATGCTCTGGGCGATGACAAGCTGGAGATCAAAGTTGAGAAGCTGAAAAACGCCGAGGTTTCCTCCGTGATCACCCTGTCCGAGGAAACCCGCCGGATGCAGGATATGATGAAGATGTACTCCATGAACGGAATGGGCATGGATATGGGTCTGGGAACCATGGGACAGACGCTGGTACTGAACGCGAACAATGAATTAGTGAAGTATGTGATGGCGAACAAAAAGGGTGATCGGACACCGATGTTCTGCAAGCAGCTTTATGACCTGGCGCTTATCGCACACCAGCCACTGGCACCGGAGGCGATGACCGAGTTCATCAAGCGGAGTAATGATATTATGTTGGAGTTGACAAAGTAAAAACAGCCCGCAGCGAAAGCTGCGGGCCTTTTTTCAAGCTTCGAAAGGGACTTGAACCCTCGACCTACGCATTACGAGTGCGTCGCTCTACCAACTGAGCTATCGAAGCCAATGCTCTTCAGGAACTTCGTTCCTTCAGATCACAATGCTCTTCAGGAACTTCGTTCCTTCAGATCATCGTGTTTCCTTCGGAAACACCGTTAGCTATATTACCACATATTTCAACCAGATGCAAGCATTATTTTAAAGAACCGTCACGGCGATACCGTTCCCCATCAAATAATGCATGCACTCGTCATCCCAATCCTCCGACGCCCGCTTATCCAACGAAAACTCCTTCTGCATATACCCTGTCGTAAGCGTAAACGCCCCCTCCTCAAAAGAAATCCGAATCGACCCCATATCCCGGTTCATGTACCGGAAAAAATCCAGCTCCAGCGTCCCCGGCACCGAGGAAGACCGGATCATCAGGGTGACGGTGGACTTCAATTCCGACCAGTACACCCGCTCGGAATGCTCTTTCCCGCTCTCCTGCTCATCCTGCTGCTCCAACCGGCGTCGTCCGTCCGTAGCAAAGGTAACGAAAGTCGTAACCTCACATTTCCCGACCAGGAACGAATCAAACTCTTCTGTTTCGAGGAGAAGCTTTAGAAACTCCTTTGTGTTTTCGATTCGAAGTGCGATCATTCGTTTTTTTCCCTTTCGATTTTACCGGTTTATCCTCCGGACAGGACAGAAGAGCCACCGACCGCGGTTCCATCCGAAATGCCGTCCGTTCCGTGTTAAACCCATCCTCCTTCCGGATATCCGAAGCTGTATCCAACACAACTTCCCATTTCCGGCTTTTGGTGATATCCGGCAGATAGAAATCATGTGCCTCCCAGTGCATGTTAAAGGCGAAATAATAGCTTTTACCACTTTTTCCGCTCTTATCCTGCAGATAGGGTCCATAGAATAGAATTCCCAGCTCCCTGCAGTAAAAAGGATAACTGTGATTCCATGGCTCCTTACTGTGATTGGAAATATCCGGTGCTCCCAAGCCCTTGTGATCAAATCCGGAAAAATTCGTCTCTCTGTGATAAATCGGCAGCTCTCTGCGAAGCTTCAACAGGCTCCGGACGAAATCGTAGGTAGCCTTGTTCTTTTCCAGCAGCCGCCAGTCAAGCCATGTTGTCGCATTGTCCAGACAGTAGGCGTTGTTGTTTCCTTTTTGTGTGTTTCCGAACTCATCTCCCATCAGAAGCTTCGGTATCGGTAACCCGAGCAGGAGCATCACCAGGATATTTTTCTCCTGTTTGGCGCGCATCCTCAGCACTCCGATCCGCCTTGTCGGCCCTTCAAAACCGCAATTCCAGCTGTAATTATAATCCGTTCCGGCCCGGTTCTTCTCACCGTTGGCCTCGTTGTGCTTGATATCATAAGAAATCAGATCACGAAGCGTAAATCCGTCGTGTGCCGTAACATAATTAACCTTGACCACACCGTTTCTCTCGGCACGGAAAGAACGATAGAATCCGTCCACCTGCCCCTCGTCACTCTTGACATATCGTCTGGCGATCTCCTTGAACCCGTCATTCATTTCAAACAGCATGGGACTATGCGCATCCTTCGGGTGCTCCTCCCAGGAATAACTGAAAAACCGGACATGACTCAGGAGAGGATCCTCCCTCACGGTGTTCAGATTGAACCAATCGGAGATAACACGGAATCCGTCGATATGATAGTACGCCGTATAGTAGCGCAGACACTCCCTGACATGATCCGGACTCTGATCCGAGAAAAACATATCCATCACGATGTTCATACCGGCTCTGTGAAGCTCTTTCACCAGTGTTTTGAACTCCACATCCGGATGAACGGGATCCGAACTGTAGGAAGACTTCGGTGCCATATAAAACGCATCCTTCGTGTATCCCCAGTAATTGATTCGCTTCTGATCATCCATTCCGGCTCTCACCGATAGCTCATTAAACTCATAGACAGGAAGCAGAAATATCGTATTTACACCCAGCTTTTTCAGATAGGGGATTTTCTCCCGCATCCCGTCAAAGGTTCCGGGATGAGCCACCCCCGAGCTGCTGTGTCTCGTAAAACCGCGAACATGCGTCTCATATATCACCATATCCTCCGGATCGATCGTCTTTCTGTTCTCTCCGGTCCAGTCAAATTCGGGATTAGAGATCCGGGCACGAAGCTTCCCCCGCTTTCCAAATACCTCACGACCGGCGATGATCTCGGCCGTAGGCTCCACAAAATGCTCTCCATCCGAAACAAAATCATAGCAAAGTCCGTCCATCTTGTGGATCAGGTTTTCCCCATACAGGCGCGCCGAAAAAAAATCCCCCATTCCTTCCTCTTTCATGGAAGGAATCGTGATACGCTGAATGACGTGATTTCCGTCGTATATATTCATCTTCAATCCCGTCGCGCCGGGACGCCACAGGTTGAGACAGATGCAGTTCTCATCAAGAATCGTCAATCCCATACTCTTCAGATGAGCCATCCTACTCACCTTTATGATCGGTTTTTCCAAATAACTACCTCCGCGATGCATTTTTTACCATTATACACCAAAACAGAGGCAATATACAACACAATTTTTAACTTTTTCATTATAATTCAATTTTATTTTGAAAAAAATTAGATTTTTTTGAGAAAAATGCTTGCATTCTTCCCGAATTTTCGGTAAAGTATCAAAGTGAGCTTTTGATTAGTAACGCAATTGTAATTCATTTTTAACGATGTATAACAGGAGGAAACCATGATTCAGGCAAGCAATATTTCTCTTCGCTTTGGCAAAAAGGCACTTTTTGAGGAAGTAAACATAAAATTTACGGAAGGAAACTGCTACGGTATCATCGGCGCCAACGGTGCCGGAAAATCCACCTTTCTGAAAATCCTGTCCGGCGAACTGGATCCCACCACGGGAGAGATCTCCATCGGGCAGGGCGAACGCCTGTCTGTCCTGGAACAGGATCACTTCAAATACGATGACCAGATCGTCCTGGACACGGTCATCGCCGGAAACCAGCGACTGTACGACATCATGAAGGAGAAGGATGAAATCTATGCCAAACCGGATTTTTCCGATGAAGACGGCATCCGAGCCAGCGAGTTGGAGGCAGATTTCGCGGCGATGAACGGCTGGGAAGCCGAAGCCGACGCCGCTACCCTTCTGAACGGCCTGGGAATCGACACCGAGCTTCACGACAAACAGATGAGCGAACTGGCGGACACGGACAAAGTGAAGGTACTTTTGGCCCGTGCTCTTTTCGGTAATCCGGACATCCTGCTGCTCGACGAGCCGACCAACCACCTGGATCTGGATTCCATCCGCTGGCTGGAGGATTTCCTGATTGATTTCGAGAACACGATCATCGTGGTTTCCCATGACCGGTATTTCCTGAACAAAGTCTGCACCCACACCGTGGATCTCGATTACGGAAAGATGCAGATCTATGCCGGCAACTATGATTTCTGGTACGAATCCTCACAGCTGATGATCAAACAGATGAAGGAAGCGAACAAGAAAAAAGAGGAAAAAATCAAGGAACTGCAGGAATTCATCCAGCGTTTCTCCGCCAATGCCTCCAAATCCAAGCAGGCAACTTCACGTAAGCGCGCTTTGGAAAAAATCGAGCTGGACACGCTGCGTCCTTCCAGCCGGAAATACCCGTACATCGACTTCAAACCGGAGCGGGAAATCGGAAACGAAGTCCTCACCGTCGAGGGGCTTACCAAAACCGTTGACGGTGAAAAAGTTCTGGATAACGTCTCCTTCACCGTGGGACACGATGACAAGATCGCCTTTGTCGGCTCCTACGGAATTGCGGCTACAACCCTTTTCCAGATCCTGTCCGGCGAGATGGAGCCGGATTCCGGTGACTATAAATGGGGAATCACCACATCCCAGTCATATTTCCCGAAGGACAACACTGCCTACTTTGATTCCAACGATACGATCGTTGACTGGCTGATGCCCTTCTCTCCCGAGAAGGATGCCACCTACGTAAGGGGCTTCCTCGGCCGTATGCTCTTCAAGGGCGATGACGGTCTGAAAAAAGTCAATGTCCTCTCCGGAGGCGAGAAGGTTCGTGTTATGCTGTCCAAAATGATGATGCTCGGCTCGAACATCCTGCTGATGGATGAACCGACCAACCACCTGGATATGGAATCCATCACGTCGCTGAACAACGGCCTGATCAAATTCCCCGGTGTGGTCCTCTTCACTTCCCAGGATCACCAGTTCATCCAGACCATCGCCAACCGTATCATCGAGTTTACCCCGAACGGCATGATCGACAAAGTCACTACCTACGATGAATACCTGGACAGCGATGAGATGGCGAGAAAACGCCAGGCTCTGTCTTGACATTTTTCACGATATCATATAAAATGATGTGCAATACAATTACTTTTCTAAATAAAGGAGATGATGGTTTTGGTTCCCGGTGACGCGATAGAGATAGTTATCCTTGTCGTATTACTTGTTCTTTCTGCGTTTTTTTCCTGTTCGGAGACAGCACTGACGGCGGTCAATCGTTTGCGGATCCGTTCCCTGATGGAGGACGAAGAGAATAAAGCCGCTGCCCGTGTCTGGAAGCTTCTGGAGAACCAGACCAAGGTCCTGAGCGCTATCCTGATCTGCAACAACATCGTTAACCTGTCCGCTTCAGCACTGACCACATCTCTTTCCATCCGTATCTGCGAAAAGTTCGGGTTGGGAGAGCATTCTTCTCTCGGCATCGGTATATCCACCGGTGTCCTGACCTTCCTCATCCTGATCTTCGGAGAGATCACCCCCAAACAACTGGCTGCGAAAAAGTCCGAGAAGATATCCATGCGATATGCCCGGATTATTCAGTTTGTCACGGTGGTTCTGACTCCCATCATTTTTATCGTCAACCAGATCTCCCGACTGATCCTGAAAATTTTTGGTGTCGACTGGTCCGGAAAAACCGAGACCATCACGGAGGATGAGCTCCGCACCATCGTGGATGTCAGCCACGAGGAAGGCGTGATCGAAACCGAGGAACATCAGATGATCACGAACATCGTTGATTTCGGCGATTCCCTGGTCAAGGACGTGATGATCCCCCGGATGGATATCGTTATGATCGAATCCCACATTTCCTATGAAGAACTCCTTCATGAGTTCACGGAATCCAAATACGCCCGTATGCCGATTTACGACGATTCCATCGACAACATCATCGGAATCATCAACCTGAAGGACTTCGTATTCGAGGCAAACAAAGAGAACTTCGATGTCCGCACCCTGATTCGCGAGGCACACTTCACCTATGAGTATAAAAATGTCTCCGAGCTCTTTCTCGAGATGCAGAAGGAATCCGTACCGATGACCATCGTGCTCGACGAATACGGAGCACTCGCCGGACTCATCACCATCGAAGACCTTCTGGAGGAAATCGTCGGTGAGCTTCGTGACGAATACGATGAAGACGAGGAGGACGAAATCCAGCCTCTGTCGGAAAACCGGTACCAGGTTCTCGGCTCAACGCCGATTGACGATATCCACGACACCATAGGCCTGCCGATCGAATCCGAGGATTATGACTCGATTGCCGGCCATGTCATCGGTCTTTTGGAGCACTTCCCCGAGGAAGGGGAACAGGCTGAGGATGAGCTGGCCGTATACCATGTTACCCAGGTCGACGGAAACCGGATCGACAAAGTGATCATCGAAGTCAAACCGGACCCGGACGACGATTCAGAGTCGGATCCTGCGCCGGACAGCGACCCGTCTTCTCTCGCGAAAGACTGAATCATACTCTCCGATCGCCTCAACCTCAAGACTT
>JAFYBS010000039.1 GCA_017540125.1 Eubacterium sp. | reverse complement strand
CAAAAGATTTCTGCAGCTTATTTTTCAGATTCCGCAGTACTGTTTCGAGCGCATCCTCACGGTCAAAATTCGGCAGAAAAGCGATAAACTCATCTCCCCCGAAACGACAGAGAACCGCCTTCTCGATGCTGTCCATCGTGCTCTCGAACACTTTGCTGAATCCAATCAGGGCGCGGTCACCCTCGGCATGACCGTATGTATCATTGACCTCTTTAAAGTTGTCCAGATCGACGATGATCAGCGCGCAGAGACTTCGCTGCTGTACGACAAATTTGACATAAGCCTTCTGAAGATACATTTTGTTCCACAGGCCGGTCATCTTGTCCGTATAGGCCTCCCGTTCTTTGTCAAGGATGACCATCTTATCCGAAAACGTAGTACCCATATGCCAGTGGATCAGGAAGTGTATCATCAGGCCGCAATTGAAGACAACGAGATACTCCAACGTGTAGCTGATCGCGTGGTCGGTAAACCAGATCATCGGTGTCTCCGTAGGAACAAAGGAGGCCCAGTGCTCTGCAGAAATCAGAAGGCCGATGATCATTCCCACATAGGAAAAAGCCGACGTGATGAAGTAGACCTTTCTCTCGCAGTACAGGATGCTGAGAAGCGGGGGAACGAAGAAAATAAATACGATTCCGATATTGACGAAACGCATGAAGATTACGAGGAGCTCCAACCCACCCAGAACGATGTACTTGGAGAAGAGACTGTCGGGCAATTTTTTTATGAAAAATGTGTGCAGCGCGGCAAGTGCCACGGTAAACAAAGTCACATACAGGCAGGACAGGTAGGACATGGACTCGAAAACACCGAGAAAAACGAAAAGAGCGACAGCAGGACCTGAAACTGTCAGCATCCATAAAACATAATTCAGCACCCGGTTGATGGTTTTATTGTTTTCTGCCAGAAATCTGGCGTAACTGGCATCGCCGTTCGAATCTGCGATATAATCTTCTTTTTTCATCGAAACCTCCCGATCACTATCCCCTTTATCCCTCGTCCCATATGGATGGACATACAGAAAAGTATCCAACAATGCCATTATATCACAGATTTAAATAAATGGGAAGAGCCGGGATTTGAAATTTCTTTACATATGAGCGGATTTTTGGTACAATATGGGGTGGCAAATCCGTATTCGGGAATTCATCGGATACGCAGGGAAGGAAACAGAAAGATGACAGTTTGGGTTATTATTGTAGTTTTGGTAATTGCCGCCTGTGTGGCGGGAGGGATCTATCTCACGGCGGCGGTCGGACGATGGGGAGGAATTCGTACACTTTCTCACGGAAAAACCTGGCTTCGCAGGCTGATGTCCATCGGATTGATAGCAGTATTCTTTTTGACATTTACGCTGACGTTGAGACTGGTTAACGCGGTTATCATTTATCTGCACGTGATTGCCTTTTTTCTATTATCGGGATTGGTACTTCGCCTGATCCGGTTCCTGCGGAACAGTAAACCGGAGGATCCGAAGGAAAAAGAAAACGAAGGAAAAAGTGCTAAAAAAACCAAAGCCGGTTCTGCCGGAAAGGGCAATTCGGGAATCAAAGTCAGTGCATCCGGCAAGGTCACAAAAGTTAAAACTGAAAGGACCGGGCATCTTTACTGGCAGGGATGGCTTGCTTTGATCTACTCCGTTCTGTATTTGGGAGTGGCCTATTATCTGTGTGTCAATGTGTGGCAGACGGACTACTCTCTGCAAACAGACAAAAGTATCGGGACACTGAAGGTGGCGATGCTGGCCGATTCTCATATAGGAGCCACATTTGACGGAAACGGATTTGGGGAACACATGCAAAACATCATGAAACAGAATCCGGATATTATCCTGATACCGGGAGACTTTGTGGATGAAGGAACCAGTCGTGAGGATATGGTGACGGCTTGTGCAGCACTGGGGAAAATCCATCCGAAGTATGGAGTGTATTTTTCTTACGGGAATCACGACAAGGGACAGTACGGATATAATAACCGCGAGTACACGGCAGAGGAACTGGATGCAGAGCTTCGGAAAAACGGAGTGCATGTGCTGGAGGATGAACTGGAGTATCCGGACGATAACCTTTGTATCGTTGGCCGGAAGGACGCATCCAGAGATTCGGACAGAAAACCGTTGGAGGAGATCCTGAAAGATGTAGACGAAAGTAAATACATCATCGTCATGGATCACGAGCCGAGAGACTATGAACTTGAATCTCAGACAGCAGCAGATTTGGTCGTGTCCGGACACACGCACGGCGGGCAGTTTTTTCCGGTAACGTATCTCGGTGAATGGTTCGGAATCAATGATCGGGTTTACGGCTATGAGAAGAGAAATAACACGGAATTTATTGTAACATCCGGAATAGCCGACTGGCAGTTAGTGTTTAAAACAGGAACCAAATCGGAATACGATATTATTGAAATTAAGGGGAAATAATAGGGGAAAGTGAGGGATTGATATGCACAAAAAAAGAATTTTCAGAAAAATACTACCGTATGTGTTGGTACTGGCTTTACTGGGTGGAATTCGGGAATCCCGGACGGCCTTAGCTGAGCCGCAGACACCGGTGATGAAGGTAGCGGAGGAATCGTCAGCGACTCCCGTGTATTCTCTTCCGCCGGCTCCGTCAACGATGCCGACACCCACAGATTCTTTTATTACACCGGCACCGACGATACCGCCGGCATCCTATACTCCGTTCGCACCGAGCAATACCCCTGTGCCTACGGCAACACCGACCATCGTCGATAAAGGTTCCTGCGGGATCGATGCCACATGGACCCTGGATGACAAAGGAGTACTTCGTATCACCGGGAAAGGAAGTATAGCCGAGCAGGCATTCCGGTCGAAAGAGAACATCAAGACCGTTATCATTTCAGGAAACATCACTGCGATAGAAGGGGCGGCTTTTCTGGACTGTCGTGGGATAACGGCCGTGACGATCCAGAGTCCGGTCCAGAGTATCGCGGACTGTGCTTTTGAAGGATGTAAAGGTCTTTCGGCTTTTGCTATTCCGTCTACGGTAACGGTCATCGGAGCTCATGCTTTTTACAACACCGGACTGAAAGGGATAACAATTCCGTCAGGAGTTACCAGCATCGGTATCCAGTCATTTGCGAACAACCCATCGCTTTCATCCATCAAGCTGGAGGGAGCTTCCACGAAAATCGGGTGGGGCGCATTTTTCAATCTGGCTGTCAGTGCGGTGGTGAAAGCACCGGTAAACTTCAGCGATGTTAACGCGCTGCAACAGGTGATCAACGGCTCCTCCCGAATTGAATACGAAGGGACGGGCCCCAGTTCGACCACGATTCCTACGATTACGATGGCACCGTATACTCCGGTGGCACCGGTGGTCACTTCGTCGACACCGAAACCGACCGCATCCGCTGTGCCGACCGTTTCTCCTGCAGTGGTTCCGACGATAGAGCCGGAACCGACCGCGAGTGCCGAGCCGCCGGCAGAGGATAACAAACCGCCAAAAGTTGTGATTAAAAAAGCAGTATGTAAAAAGAAAAAAACTATTTTAGTTAAGTGGAAAAAAGTGGAAAACGGAGACGGTTATCAGGTTCGTTATTCTACGAATAAATCGTTCAAGAAAAAGAAAACAAAAACATTAACAGAGACAAAAGTTACACTGAAAAAATTAAAAGGGAAAGAATACTATGTTTCCGTGCGGGCTTTTTATGTAGGACTCAACGGAATTGTTTACGGGCCTTGGGGAAAGAAGAAAAAAGTATTGATGAAATAAATCTCCATACAACGGAGACGATTAGGTATGTGAGGTAAAAATGAAAAACAAGAAATTATTTTTCCGAATTCAAACGATGGGAATAGCACTTTGTCTGGTAGCCGGACTGTTCGGAACAGTGCGGTCAGTTGCGGCAGATTCGTCGGATGAAAAAATCATGGGAGGCGGTGTAGCGGTCACTAATCCGGCAGGCGGTCTCGGATATTCCGTGGAGTTGTATGACTGTACCAACGGACTTCCGACCTCGGATGCCAATACTGTGTTGTGCAGCTCCGACGGATTCATCTGGATCGGTGGATACAGTGGGTTAATTCGTTATGATGGTACCAGTTTTGATCGTATGACGGAGCCTTCTTCCATCACCAACGTCAATACACTTTTTGAGGACAGCAAAGGAAGAATTTGGGTTGGAACCAACGATAACGGAGTGGTAGCTTTTCACTATGATGAAAGCTTTCATTACGGTTATACCAATGGTTTGACGACATCCAGTATCCGAAGTATTGCTGAGGACGGAGACGGAAATATCATCATCGGAGCGTCCCAAGGACTGTATTATGTAGATCCGGAAATGGAGTTTCACAAACTGGACGACCCTCTTCTGAATAACAGTTATATCCGTCAACTGGTATCCAACGAAGAAGGGACCATCTACGGGGTGACTCATGACGGAACAATGTTCCGAATTCGCAATCTGAAGGTGGATTCCTGTGTTCACAGTACCGAACTCGGATGGAGTGCGGTCACGACACTTTTTCCCGATCCCAAAAATGACGGAGGGTTATATCTTGGATCTGCAGGCGGACAGTTCGGTTACGGATCATTTGATGATAACTTTCAATCTCTGAAGGAAATCGAAGCCCGGTTCGGAGCAGAATCTGTCGATAGTGAAGCATCCGGTGAAGAGACAGATAAGCCGATCAACTGGATTGATTATGCGGCCGGCAGGATTTGGGTTCTTCGGGATGATGTGATTGGCTGGCTGGATGATGCCCATGGATTTCATTCGCTCTCCAACCTTCCCATGAACAGTTCCGTTGTAATGATGGATGAGGATTATGAAGGAAACCTCTGGTTTGCGTCTACTCGTCAGGGCGTGATGAAAATAGTGTCCAACAAGTTTTCGGATATCACCGAGCACAACGCGCTGGACAACAAGGTGGTCAATTCCACCTGCCTGCACGAAGGACATCTTTACATCGCCACAGATGACGGATTGCAGATTTTGGATGAGTATTACAACATCGTTAATAACGAATTGACCAAAAAAATGAAGGGGACTCGTATTCGATGTCTGATGGAAGATGATAAGGGCAACCTGTGGGTCAGCGCTTATACGAATGACATCGGTCTGGTCTGCTACGGGAAAGATCATTCCATCAAGTACTATGATGTGAAAAATGGGATGATCAGCAATCAGGTCCGCTCCACCCGTCAGACCTCCGATGGTTCGATCATGGTGGCCACGGACGATGGATTTGCGGTATTGAAAGACGGAAAAGTCGAGCGAAAACTGGATGAGGAATCCGGCATGGATAACACTCTTGTTCTGGCTATGGAGGAATACGACGGAAAGTATTATATCGGAACCGACGGCGGCGGAATCTACGAGGTTGATGGGAACTCTATCATACACAAAGGACGGGAGGACGGACTGACCAGCGACGTGATCCTCCGTATGAAAAATGATCCCGAGAGGGGCGTGTGCTGGATCATTACATCCAATTCCCTTCAGTATATGAAGGACGGAGAAATTCACGATGTAGAGAAATTTCCATACAACAACAATTATGATATTTATTTTGATGACAAGGGGAATGCGTGGGTTCTGGCTTCCAACGGATTTTATGTGGTAAAAGCGCAGGACATGATTGATAAAGAGTACTTTGAGTATCTGCAGTATGATTATAACAGCGGACTTCCCAGTATGCCGACAGTGAATGCCTACAGCGCGCTGGCGGAGGATGGGACACTGTATGTATCGGCCCGGGAGGGGGTTTACGCGGTCAATATTAATACGTATTTTGACCTTACGCATGAGATCAAATTGCTCATCCCGTGTGTGGAAGCGGACGGAAAGAATTATTATGCCGATGAGAGTGGAACTATTTTTCTTCCGTCGTCTGCGGATAGTATCACGGTATACGCATATGCGCTTACTTATTCGATGCAGAATCCGAAAATCAGGTATCAGCTGGAGGGTGTGGACAAACAGGAAACCGAAGAATTTAAAAGGGATATGACGCCGGTTCGATATACCAACCTGAAGGGTGGAGATTTTCAGTTCCGGCTTTCAGTCACAAACAACTCTACCGGGGAGGTTCAGCAAAGCACGGAGATAATAATCAAAAAATCCCGCGACTTGTTTGAGGAATGGTGGTTCCGGATTGTGATTGCCATCATCGGTGTTTCGTTGTTGGTACTGATCATTGCTATAATATTCCATAGAAAAAGAATCCGGTATATGCGTATCGAGGAGGAAAAACAAAAGCGTACAAAACAATTGATCCGTGAGATCACGACGGCATTCTCAAAAACCATCGATATGAAGGACGAATACACCAAAGGTCATTCGTCCCGTGTGGCTGATTACACGGTGATGCTGGCCAGGGAACTCGGATATGATGAGGAGACACTGGAGGATTATCACAACATCGCTTTGCTGCATGATATCGGAAAAATCGGAGTGCCGGCAGAGGTGCTGAACAAAGCCGGTAAACTGACGGATGAAGAGTTCAAAATCATCAAATCCCACTCCAATCTCGGTTACAACGCGCTCAAGGAAATCAGTATTATGCCGGAGTTGGCTACCGGAGCCAGAGATCATCATGAGAGGCCGGATGGAAAAGGGTATCCGAACGGAAAGAGCGGAGATGAGATTCCGCGCGTGGCACAGATCATAGCGGTTGCCGATACGTTCGATGCGATGTATTCCGATCGTCCGTACCGTAAACGAATGAATTTTGATAAGGCAGTTTCCATCATCAAAGAGGTTTCGGGAACCCAGCTGACATCGGATGTGGTGGATGCCTTTCTCCGTCTGGTGGAGCGGGGCGAGTTCCGTGCTCCCGATGATGATGGTGGCGGTACGACGGAGGATATCAACAATATCCGAAAGAAGTTCGAGGCGGATGAAAAGAAAGAAGATCAAGCGTCGGAGGAAAAATCGGAGTGAAAACAGTATTATGTTACGGTGATTCCAATACGTATGGGTTTGATCCAAGAACCGGCTTTCGCTATCCGGAGGGTATCCGGTGGACGTCCCGGCTAGCGGCGCAACTCGGAGAGGAATACCGCGTGATTGAGGAGGGGTGCAACGGTCGCACCACGATCTTTGATGATCCCCTTGAGGGTTGGAAAAATGGTTTGGATTATTTGAAACCTTGTTTGAATTCCCACAAGCCGGTAGATATCGTGATCCTGATGCTGGGGAGCAATGACTTAAAAGAAACCTTTCATGCCTCTCCCGCCGGGATTGCAGACGGAGCCGGGGTTCTGGTGAAAACGATACAGGAATTCACACAGGAAAAACAGGGCTTTGTCCCGAAGATTATTCTCGTTTCGCCTCCGGAAATCGGAGAGGATATCCGTCATTCCGGATTCTACGGATCCTTTCTGGAAAACGCGATTGACCGCTCGAGGCAGTTT
>JAFYBS010000038.1 GCA_017540125.1 Eubacterium sp. | reverse complement strand
TACAAGATGGTGGAAGTGCCGCGGACCTAGTGCTGCTGACATTAAATACCTGGACCATTTACGCAGGATGTTTTCTCCATCCTGCAAGGCGCCTGAACGCGTCGATGCGGTGGCATCGGCAAGTGAAGGCAACGAAGCAGGGGGAAAAACAGACAAGTAATATGGTCCGGTTATTTGGTGTCAGTAGCACTAGGCGTGCATGGGAGAAAAAAGATGGGAAGCAGGAGTGTAAAAAGCCTTAGAATAAACGGAGAAGTTCAACGGGAGATGAGTATCATCCTGCGGGAGGAGCTCAAGGATCCACGGATCCACCCGATGACGACCGTGACAGATGCGCAGGTAACGACGGATCTGAAATACGCCAAGATTTTTGTCAGTGTTCTCGGTGACGAGGAGGCAAAGCAAAACACGATGCTCGGGCTGAAAAAGAGCGCCTCTTATGCCAGACATCTGTTGGCGACCCGGTTGAATCTGAGAAATACACCGGAGCTGATTTATGAGCTGGATGAGTCGATGGAGTACGGAGCGGCGATGTCAAAGCGTATCGAAGAGGTCAGGGCACACGATGAACAGGTGAGCCGTGCCCGTGGAGAAGAAGAGTAGCTTTTGACTGGTTTTACGGAAGGGATGGTTACATTGGCAGAGGAGACGAAGAATTATCTGATCGGTGCGATCGAGAGAGCACAGACAATAGCAATCAGCGGTCATGTACGGCCCGACGGTGATGCCATCGGTTCCGCCATGGGACTGTATTATTATCTGATGGATAACTATCCGGATAAAACCGTCTGTGTCTATTTGGAAGACGTACCGGACAGCTTTGCTCATATTCGGGATGAAGAGTCGATGAAGAGGCGTTGTGATCACTATGAGCTTTTCATCGCTTTGGACAGCGGTGATGTGGAACGTCTCGGGGATGCCGGAAAGGTGATGCAGGATTGTTCCGATTATGTGATCAACGTGGATCACCATATCACCAATACACGGTTCGGGAATAAAAATATCGTGGACACCAAAGCCAGCTCCACCTGTCAGATCCTTTTTACGCTGATGGAGGAAGATAAGATCAACCGGTTGACTGCGATGGCTCTGTATACGGGAATCATTCACGATACCGGCGTTTTCAAGCACAACAATACCTCCTATCAGACCATGCGGATCGCAGGGAAGCTGATGAGGAAGGGAATTGCTTTCGGAGAGATCATCGACAACAGTTTTTATAACAAGACCTACAAGCAGCTTCAGATCATGGGCAAGTGTCTGACCGAGAGCCGGCTTCTGATGAACGGACTGGTGATCGTGTCGGTGATGACTATGGAGGATATGGATTTTTACCAGGCCAAACCGTCGGATCTGGATGGGATCATCGATCAGCTGAGAACCACGGAGGGAGTGGAAGTGGCGATCCTGATCAGTGAGCGGAAAAAGGATGAGTACAAAGTCAGCATGAGATCCAATATGGTAGTGGATGTGGCATCGATCGGACAGTATTTCGGCGGCGGCGGACATATCAAGGCCAGCGGATGTACCATCGAGGGAACGGCCGATGAAGTGATCGAGAGGCTGGTGAAGCATATCAGAAATCAGCTGGGCGATGACATTGATGAAGATGATGAGGATTGATAGTTTTGGATGGGATCATCATTGTAGATAAAGAGAAGGGCTATACGTCTTTTGATTGTGTAGCGAAGCTAAGGGGTATACTGAAAACCAGAAAGATCGGGCATACGGGAACCCTGGATCCGGATGCAACAGGGGTGTTGCCGGTGTGTGTCGGCAGAGCGACGAAGGTTTGTGAAGTGCTGACCGATCGGGACAAGACCTACGAGGCGACGGTGGTACTTGGTATCACGACAGATACGCTGGATACGACGGGAGAGGTTCTTTCCCGGAAACCGGTGAATGTGACAAGGGATGGGCTTTTGGCTGTCCTTTCTCATTTTAAGGGAGAGATCACACAGGTTCCGCCTATGTATTCGGCGGTGAAGGTGAACGGGAAAAGGTTATACGAGTACGCGAGAGAAGGGAAAGAGGTCTCACGGAAAGAGCGTCGGGTAACGGTCTACGGGATAGAGCTTTTGGAGGAAAACCTGTTTCCCATGGAGCCGCAAACAATCTCTGTTTTTTCCGCGTTGCCATTTTTCCGGATCCGTGTAAAGTGTTCCAAGGGGACCTATATCCGAACCCTGTGTGATGATATCGGAAGAGAGCTCGGTTGCGGTGCGGCGATGAGTTCACTGATCCGTACGGAGGTCGGGAGGTTTCGGTTGGAGGATGCGCTTCGACTGGATGAGATTGAAGAGAAGATGAAAGATTACGATCCGGCAACGAATGACGAACAGCTTTCTTTTTTAATTCCTGTGGATGAGATATTAAATTATCCGCGGCTGAAGGTTTTGCCGGAAGGAATGCAGCTTCTGGCCAATGGAAATCCTCTTTCGGAAAAGCAGGTACGTTATGATGAGGGGGGAGCGTTTTCCCTTACGGATGGAAAAAGATTTCGCATATACAGTCCGGATAATGAGTTTTACGCGTTATATAAATGGAGTGGGAACAAGCATCGATATGTTGTGGAAAAGTATTTTCACGGATCATAAACTCTGACTATGAAGAGAGTATTTATATATTGATATAGAGGCTGAATACTATGGAAATATGGGAGAGTATTCCGGAGGATTTTACCGCTGAAACAGCTCTGTGTATCGGAAAATTTGACGGCTTTCACAGAGGACATCGGTTATTGCTTGATGAAGCGAAAAACTCCGGACTTGCTGTGACGGTTTTGACCTTTGTTTTTAATAAAACCGAGACGATAGACAGTGTGGAGGAGAAGAGAAGCATAGCGGCAGAAGCCGGTGTAGAATACTATATAGAAATGGAAGCCGGACCGGAGTTTTTTTCTCTGTCTCCGGAAGAGTTTATCCGAAATATAGTATCGAAAAAACTTCATGCGGGATATGTTATTGTCGGAGAGGATTTTCGATTCGGAAAGGATCGTGCCGGCGATATAGGAACATTGAAAGAGTATGAGAGTAGCTGTGGCTATCATCTGATCGCTGTTCCGAAGATGCAGGATGAGCATAAGGATATCAGCAGCAGTCGGATTCGTGAATGTATCGTAGCCGGTGAGATGGAGGATGTGGAAAGACTTCTCGGGCGTCCGTATCGGATGACCGGAATTGTCACGGACGGTAACCGGATTGGGAGACAGATGGGATTTCCCACGGCAAACATGGTTCCTGCTTCGGGCAAGGTACTGCCACCGAGTGGAGTTTACGCAGTGTCGGTTCATATCGGAGAGGATGAGTATCCCGGTATCGGTAATCTGGGAACCAAACCGACGGTGGGTGATGACAATCCGTTGGGGCTCGAGGTTCATATTTTTGATTATCATGACGATTTATATGATAAGGAAATCGTAGTGGATTTCAGAAAGTTTTTACGGGAAGAAAAACGGTTTGACAGCGTGGAGGAACTTCATCGCC
Source organism: Eubacterium sp. (assembly GCA_017540125.1). Lineage (GTDB taxonomy): Bacteria > Bacillota > Clostridia > Lachnospirales > Lachnospiraceae > Eubacterium_F. The sequence goes on along the minus strand of JAFYBS010000038.1, from coordinate 20,471 downwards.
AGATCGAGGAGGATATTCGGAGGGTAAAAAATCAAAATGGCATCGATAAAGAGTAAAACAATTGTTTTTGATATGGATGGTGTGCTTCTGGATTCCGAGCAGCTGATCCTGAATATCTGGGTTCTGCTGGGTGAGAAACACCATGTAACGGGAATGCATGATGTAATGCTGGAGTGCCTCGGGACCAATCGCGAGGAGACCAGACGGATTGTAGAACGGGCCTACGGGCCGGAGTTTCCTTATGAAGAGTTTCGCAAGGAAGCCAAGGAAATCTTTCAGGAAAAAACGAAGGACGGGGTTCCGCTGAAACCGGGTGCCAGGGAGCTTCTTCAGTTTCTGAAGATCAACGGCTGGGATATCGGCCTCGCCAGTTCCACCTCCGGTGACACGGTTCGTCAGGAGCTGAAGGATGTGGGACTTCTTGACTTCTTCCAAGTGATCGTCAGCGGAGAGATGGTGCGGGAGAGTAAGCCGCATCCGGAGATCTATTTCAAGGCTTGTGAACTGCTGGAGATCAATCCGAAAGATGCCATCGCCGTGGAGGATTCGAAAAACGGTGTCCGCTCGGCCGCCATGGCCGGGATGAATGTCATTCTGGTGCCGGATCTTGTCGATCCCGACGAGGACACGCAGCGGTTAGCATGGAAAGAATTCAAAGATTTGTTCGATGTGAGGAGATTCTTTACGGGGCTATAAAAAAAGGGATGCGACGCATCCCTTTTTTTTACACTTCGAATAGCATATCGCCATAGGCGGGCACCGGCCAGAGCTTTTTATCGACCATATCCTCCAGTTCGTCGATAGGACGTCGGAGCGATTCCATCAACGGAAGGACGGTGTTTAAGAAGTATTCTGCCTGCTCGCGGCCCGACTCCAGCGTCATCGCCTTCTTCACGGCGGAGCGGAGAGCTACCACCGCTTTTCTGGCATCGGCCAGATGATTCGAACAGAGGATCAGAAGCTCCTTCTGAACGCTGATGTTTGCTTCCGGGCAAGCCTGTGTGACGCTGTTGATGGAATCCGCCAGGGAAGTGACGTATTTCATCACCGCCGGGATGTACTGTTTCGTCGCCATCTTCAACATCGTTCTTGCTTCGATATTCAGCGCTTTCGCATAGGCTTCATAGTTGATCTCGGCTCTGGATTCCAGTTCGGCGAGAGAGTACACTCCCTGATTTTCAAACATTTTTACGCTTTTTTCATCCAGAAAATAAGCGGTGGCTTCCACCATGGATTCAATCTTCGGAAGTCCTCTTTTTTCAGCTTCCTTCATCCATTCTTCCGAGTAGCCGTCCCCGTTGAAGATGACACGCTGATGATCGTTCAGCAGATCGTGAATGATGACATCCACGTCGTGGGCGGTATCATCGGATTTTTCCAAACGGTCGGCAATCTCCTGCAAGACTTCTGCTACGATAGAATTTAATACGGTATTCGGACCGGCGATCGACATGGAAGAGCCGACCATACGAAATTCAAATTTATTCCCCGTAAAGGCAAAGGGAGAGGTGCGGTTGCGATCCGTGGCATCCTTTTTGATGACCGGCATTGTCTGCACACCGCTGTCCATGGATTCGCCGGAGCTGGCGTGGCTGGCGGTACCTTTGCGCAGGATCTGCTCCACGATATCTTCCAGCTGCTCGCCGAGGAAGACGGAGATCACCGGCGGCGGTGCTTCGTGTCCGCCCAGACGGTGGTCGTTCCCCGGACAGGAAGCCGACAGGCGCAGAAGCGGTGCGTATTCATCGACAGCCGCGATGACGGCCGCCAGGAATAGTAAAAAGGTTTTATTATCATTCGGATGTTTGCCCGGAGAGAGAAGATTCTTCCCGGTATCCGTGATCAGAGACCAGTTGTCGTGCTTTCCGGAGCCGTTGACACCCTCAAAGGGCTTTTCGCTGAGAAGACATTCCAGTCCGTGCCGGCGCGCTACTTTTTTCATCAGTTCCATCACCAGCTGATTGTGGTCCGTGGCGATGTTGGCCGTAGAGTAGATGGGTGCCATCTCATGCTGACCGGGAGCTACCTCGTTGTGCTGGGTTTTGGACAGGATACCCAGACTCCACAGCTCTTCATTCAGTTCTTTCATAAAGGAAGCCTGACGCTCCCGGATGCTTCCGAAATAATGATCGTCCAGCTCCTGGCCTTTCGGTGGCATGGAGCCGAAGAGAGTACGGCCGGCGAAGATCAGATCGTCCCGCTTCAGGTATTCGTCCCGGTCGATCAGAAAGTATTCCTGTTCGGCACCGACGGAGACATCGACCTTTGTAACATCAGTTTTGCCCAGAAGGTGAAGGACGCGGACGGCCTGTCTGGAAATCGCCTCCATGGAACGCAGGAGAGGCATTTTTTTATCCAGAGCCTCACCGGTATAGGAACAGAAGGCCGTAGGGATGCAGAGGACGGTACCGATCGCGTCTTCCCGTAAAAAAGCGGGAGAAGTACAGTCCCAGGTAGTGTAGCCCCGGGCCTCAAAGGTGGCACGAAGACCGCCTGAGGGGAACGAGGAGGCATCCGGCTCGCCTTTGATCAGCTCTTTGCCGGAAAACTCCAACACGGCACGGGAATCGGAATCCGCGCTCAGGAAAGAGTCGTGTTTCTCCGCGGTCACGCCGGTCATCGGCTGGAACCAGTGGGTATAGTGGGTGGCACCGTTGGCCAGGGCCCACTCCTTCATGCCGTGGGCTACGACATTGGCCACCTCCGGCGAGAGTTCTTCGCCTTTTTCTATCGTGCTTTTCAGGGCCTCGTAGGTTTTCTTCGGCAGATAGGCCTGCCGCATGTCATCGTTGAAAACCCTCGTCCCGAATACATTCTTGATGATGTTGTTTTCCATCGTGTTTTCCATGGTTAACCTCCAGCTTTCTTGAATCCGTTTTTAAAACATACTACCATTTTATCAGAAAACCAGGATTTTTCAACTACTATTTGGAAAACACGGAAAAACGGGATTACATGTGAAAATAAATATTTTTCGTGAAAAAGAAAAAAAAGAGGTTGCCATTTTTCCGAAAAGGGGTTAGAATTACAATTGGATAAAAATTTGATTTTTTATAAAAATTTACACATCTGACAATCGGATTTTTGATGAAATATCCGAAAAAACGTTGTTGGATGTCGAAAGGGAGGTACCCAATGAGCAGCACGACAAAACTGTCGGCGAGGGCGCGGATCGATGCGCTTGTCGACGCAAACAGCTTTGTTGAGATCGGGTCGCAGGTGACGAAGCGAAACACCGACTTCAACATGGGGACGAAGGAGATACCGGCAGACGGTGTGATCACCGGTTACGGCGTGGTCGGAGAGGACCTGGTGTTTGTCTACAGCCAGGACGCCGAATCGATGAACGGCAGTATCGGTGAGATGCATGCGAGAAAAATAGCCTCGCTGTATCAGATGGCGATCAAAGCCGGAGCACCGATCATCGGACTGATCGATTGTGCCGGGATCCGGATTGAGGAGTCTCTGGATGCGATTGCCGGGTTCGGTGAGATTTATATGAAGAAAGTCCAGGCGAGCGGTGTGATCCCGCAGCTGACGGCAATTCTCGGAAGCTGTGGAGGCGGAGTGGCCGTATCGGCGGCGCTCAGTGATATCACGGTGATGGATGCGTCGGGAGGTTCCCTGTTTGTGAACTCGCCGAATGCCGTTTTGGGGAATTTTAAAGAAAAATGCGACACGTCTTCTTCGGATTTCCAGGCAGAGAACGGAAACGTCGATATCGTCTGCGAGTCGGAGACGGAGGTGTTTAAGAAGCTTCGTGAGCTGATCACGCTGCTTCCGGCCAACGCGGGAATCCCGGCGGAGAACGTGACATCGGACGATAAAAATCGCACGATATCCGATCTTGGCTTCGGACGTGACGCGATCGAGGCCGTGGCAGACAAAAACTCCTTCGTGGAGCTGAAGGAGAAGTTCGGTACGGAGATTGCGTTAGGAATCGGGACACTGGACGGCGCAACGGTAGGATTCATCGCGAATACCGAAGAGGGTGTGCTCAGTGTCAGAGCCTGCCTCAAGGCAGAGCAGTTTGTATACTTCTGTGATTCCTTCGGATTGCCGATCATCACGCTGACCAACGTGAAAGAATATGATTCTCATTTTTGCGCGGAGAAACGGATTGCCCGTAAGGTGGCGGATCTCACCTATGCTTTTGCCAGTGCCGATGTGCCGAAGGTGAATGTGATCGTGGGAGAAGCCTTCGGAAGTGCTTATCTGGCTATGAACTCGAAGCATATCGGTGCCGACCTGGTGCTGGCACTGGATACGGCGAAGGTAGGAACGATGGACGCGAAGCTGGCGGCAGGTGCTGTCGGTGTGGATGAGGCAACCTTCCGGGAACAGCAGGAAGGTGCGTCCGCGGCGGCCAGACGTGGATATGTCGATAACGTTATCTCCGAGGCTGATACAAGAAAGCATCTGATTTACGCACTTCAGATGTTCGGAATGAGGTGATGACATGGAAGAGATTACGATCCCGGTAGCGCTGATGCATACCGGAGTGGCGATGGGAACGGTCTTTTTGGTATTGATCCTGATATCCTTCGTCATCTATCTGCTTCGTTTTGTGCCGAAGTTGTTTGAGAATAAGGATAAGGCACCGGCACCTCCGAAGAAAAAGGATTCGGCAGACGAAAGCGCGGTCCGGGCCGTGGGAGCAGCCAGAGGCTCGGCTCCTGCGAAAAAAAAGACCGACGGAGAGTTGGTAGCAGTGATTGCGGCAGCCATCGCGGCGTCGATGACAGAGGAAACCGGAGTCCCGGTATCACCCGATGGACTGGTGATCCGATCCATTAAGAAAAGGACATTTTCCTGAAGATAACACTATTTAGGAACATTTTTATAAAAATAATAAGATAAAGATATAATTGGAGGTTTGTGATGAAAAACTATACGATTACAGTGAATGGCAATATGTATGATGTGACCGTGGAAGAGAAGTCCGGTGGCGCACCGGCAGCAGCTCCTGCAGCAGCACCGGCGGCTCCTGCGGCAGCACCGAAACCGGCACCGGCTCCTGCGGCAGCGCCGGCATCCTCCGGATCGGCCGGTGGCGTGAAGGTGAAGGCACCGATGCCCGGCAAGATCCTTTCGATCAAGGCCAGCGAGGGCCAGTCGGTATCCAAGGGAGACGTGATCCTGCTTCTCGAGGCGATGAAGATGGAGAACGAGGTGGTGGCTCCCCAGGATGGAACCATTGCTACGATCAATGTGGCTTCGGGTGCAGCGGTTGAGGCCGGCGATGTTCTGGCTACCATGAACTGAGAAGGTTGAATGTGATTTGATTTTTCCCATAATGACAAATTGAATGGAGGATGTAATGGAACTTTTGGAAAATCTGGTTAACCAGACAGCCTTCTTTAACGGAACGCTCGATTGGCGGAATTATGTGATGATTCTGGTCGCTTTTCTGTTTTTGTTCCTGGCGATCAAAAAAGGGTATGAGCCCCTGCTTCTGGTCCCGATCGCGTTTGGTATGCTGCTGGTGAATATATATCCGGATATAATGAAAGATGCCGCAGGCGGTGAGGCGGGCGGACTCCTCAGCTATTTCTTCAAGCTGGACGAGTGGAGTATCCTGCCGTCACTGATTTTCCTCGGTGTCGGCGCGATGACGGATTTCGCGCCTTTGATTGCCAATCCCAAAAGCTTTTTGCTGGGAGCGGCAGCACAGTTTGGTATTTTCTCGGCGTATCTGATGGCCATCGTCATGGGCTTCAACGGCAAAGGAGCGGCAGCGATTTCCATCATCGGAGGAGCGGACGGTCCGACCTCCATCTTCCTGGCCGGAAAACTGGGGCAGACGGATTTGATGGGGCCGATTGCCGTCGCGGCGTATTCCTACATGTCGCTGGTACCGATCATCCAGCCGCCGATCATGAAGCTGTTGACAACGAAGAAAGAGCGTCGTGTCAAGATGGATCAGCTCCGACCGGTTTCGAAGCTGGAGAGGATCCTGTTCCCGATCGTGATTACGGTTGTGGTTTGTCTGATCCTGCCGTCTACGGCACCGCTTGTCGGTATGCTGATGCTGGGTAATCTCTTCCGTGAGTCGGGTGTGGTAAAACAGCTGACAGAGACGGCGTCGAACGCTTTGATGTACATCGTAGTTATCCTGCTGGGAACCTCCGTGGGGGCGAAGACATCCGGAGCCAACTTTCTGCAGGTTGATACACTGAAGATCGTTGTACTCGGTCTGATCGCCTTCGCGGTCGGAACGGCATCCGGTGTTTTGTTCGGTAAACTGATGTGCCTGGTAACGAAGGGCAAGATCAATCCGCTCATCGGCTCCGCCGGAGTCTCCGCCGTACCGATGGCGGCCCGTGTGTCCCAGAAGGTGGGAGCGGAAGAGGATCCGACGAACTTCCTGCTGATGCATGCGATGGGACCGAACGTGGCCGGCGTCATCGGAACCGCTGTCGCGGCCGGTGTGTTTATGGCGATATTCGGCATATGACGAATATCGAGAGCGAAAAAGATTACAGAAAGGAATTATCATTATGCCTGAAAAAAAACCTGTTAAAATAACCGAAACGATACTTCGCGATGCCCATCAGTCATTGATCGCAACACGTATGACGACAGAGCAGATGTTGCCTATCGCGGAGAAACTGGATCAGGTCGGCTACCACGCCATCGAGTGCTGGGGCGGAGCTACCTTCGATGCCTGCCTGCGATTTCTCAAGGAAGATCCCTGGGTCAGACTTCGCAAGCTTCGGGATAAGATCAAAAATACCAAGCTGCAGATGCTGTTCCGTGGACAGAACATCCTGGGATACAACCACTATGCGGATGACGTGGTGGAGTATTTTGTACAAAAATCCGTGGCAAACGGTATCGACATCATCCGTATTTTTGACTGCCTGAACGATATCCGAAACCTGGAGACGGCAGTGAAGGCAGCCAACAAAGAAAATGCGCATGCCCAGATTGCTCTTTCCTATACACTGGGAGATGCCTATACACTGGATTATTGGAAAAATATCGCCAAAAAGATCGAGGATATGGGAGCGAAATCTCTCTGTATCAAGGATATGGCGGGACTTCTCACTCCGTACAAAGCGGCAGAGCTGGTGGCAGCACTGAAAGAGGCTACGGCGCTCCCCATCGATCTGCATACACACTATACCTCCGGAGTGGCTTCCATGACTTATTTGAAGGCAGTGGAGGCAGGATGTGATATCATCGATACAGCGATGAGTCCTTTCGCACTGGGTACGAGCCAGCCGGCTACCGAGGTGATGGTGGAGACCTTCCGCGGCACACCGTATGACACCGGATTTGATCAGGAGCTGTTGTCCGAGATCGCGGACTACTTCCGTCCGATGCGTGAGGAAGCCATCGAAAGTGGCCTTCTTTCCACGAAGGTGCTTGGTGTAAACATCAACACTCTCCGTTATCAGGTGCCGGGCGGTATGCTGAGCAACCTGGTATCCCAGCTGAAGGAGATGGGACAGGAGGATAAATTCAGGGAAGTGCTGGAAGAGGTACCGAGAGTCCGCAAGGACTTCGGCGATCCGCCGCTGGTAACCCCGTCCTCTCAGATCGTCGGAACGCAGGCAGTGCTGAATGTGGTAACCGGCGAGCGCTACAAGATGGTGACGAAGGAGTCGAAAAAGATCCTCTCCGGCGAGTTCGGACAGACTGTCAAGCCGTTTGATCCGGAGGTTCAGAAAAAATGTATCGGTGACACGAAGCCGATCACCTGCCGCCCGGCGGATCTCATCGAGCCGCAGTTAGCGAAGCTTGAGGAGGAGATGAAGCAGTACAAGGAACAGGATGAGGATGTGCTTTCCTATGCACTGTTCCCGCAGGTGGCTACCGAGTTCTTCAAGTATCGTGAGACCCAGCGGACCAAGGTGGATCCTACCATCGCGGATACGGAAAACAAGGTGTATCCGGTGTAACATAAGAATGCATCAAGGACGCCCGGGATCGGGCGTTCTTTTGTTGGATCAGAACAGGAGGCGACGTATGCCGGAATGTGATACTTGCGTTTTTTTATACATCGACGATGATGGAGAGGAGAGTTGTGAGGTGGAGCTGGACGAGGACGAATACGCCCGCTACCTCGCAAGTCACCCGGCCCGGTGCCCCTACTATCAGGGAGGCGGAAACGATGATGATTATCGCATCGTTCGCCATCAGAATTGATCTTATTTTTGACATCGAATTTTCACATTTTTATACCAAAATTGGCTAAGGTTTGTCAATGGTTCTGCCGATAATATAGGTGAAAGATAAAACACAGACGGAACAGCCGAAAGGATTCGGCCGACCGTCAGGGAACAGAACAGGTTGTCGTTTCTGAAACTGCTGAGGTTCCCGAAACGACAGCCTGTTTGGAGAATGGCAAAGGTTTTATTTTTCAGAATAGTAACTGTTGAAATGAGCTCAAGGAGGAGATCATTATGGCAGAAGAATTTATCAGGGTATACCCTAACAGAGACGTTGCACCTGTAAACCAGATCGTCAAGGCCGGCAAATATCGGGAGGATGAGTCGGAAGGTGGCGGCGAGAGCTTTGCTTCGATACTGGCAGATGAACTGGCCAGAAAAAAAACGAGAGCCTCGAAGGATGGCAGCAAGGCCCCTGAGGAAAAGCTGAAGAGAATGGAAGGGATGAACCAGTATGATGCACGGGCAAACGCTTTCTTCTACCGGCTGACCACAACCGCCGATTACAGAGCCTGAGAAACGTCGATCTGCAAACGCATGAGGGAGGTAATCATGCAGAACAATTTCATACTCGGGACGGATGCATCCCGAAAAGCATCCAATTAACGCCCTTTACCGCGGATATATCACGGTAAGGGGCGTCTTCAATGTGAGCGATTAAGCGTGAGTCTGCCCTGCAGAAGTGATCATCAGCGTGCTTGCACGCTGATGATCACTTCTGAGGGCAGATGAACCAAACGGACAACGAGAATCGGAACGATTCGAGTTGTTTGTTTGGACTCACGCTTTGACAGAAAAGCGACTCACGCTTTGACAGAAAAGCGACTCACGCTTTGACAGAAAAGCGACTCACGCTTTGACAGAAAAGCGCATAGCGCTTGAAAAGATAAGATCGATGGGGTATAATAGCTTAATCACAATACCATGGAGGACATAAATGATACAGGCGAAGCATCTGGTGAAAACCTTCACCAGGCAGGTGGATAAAAAGAAAAAAGAGGAATTCAACGCCGTGGATGATATGTCGCTGACGGTGAATGACGGAGAACTGGTGGGGATACTGGGGCCAAACGGTGCCGGGAAGACCACCCTGCTTCGTATGCTTGCGACTTTGATGACACCTACCTCCGGTGAGATCACGGTCAGTGTGAAGAGCGGCCGTACATGGGAAACCACGGCGGACAGCGGGAAAAACTACGGTGATTTTTCTGCCGATGTGGCCGGAGAGGAGGACGTCCTGTCTACTTCAATCCAAATCCGGCGTCACCTGGGCTACCTCTCCGCTAACACCAAGCTGTATGAGCGATTTTCCGTTAGGGAGACGATGAGCCTTTTCGGGGAGACCTACGGGATGAGTAAAGAGGAGATTGAAAATCGGATTATTTTTCTGACGAACATCCTGGAGCTTCAGCCGTTTCTGGACCAGCGTGTCGGCAAGCTCTCCACCGGACAGCTGCAGCGGGCTCAGATCGCCCGATGTTTGATGCATGATCCGGAAATCTATATTTTTGATGAACCGACCCTGGGACTGGATGTTATCAGCAGCTCAGCCATCATCAACTTTATGAAAAATGAAAAGTACAGCGGCAAGACAATACTGTATTCCACGCATTACATGGAGGAGGCGCAGTATCTGTGTGACAGGGTGATCCTTTTGAATAAGGGGCGGATCCTCTGTGAAGACACTCCGGAACACCTGATGGAAAGCACGGGGACAAAAACGATGCGGGAAGCTTTTTTCTCGACCATCGGTGAGGAAGAAACGGGAAACACACCTTGACGGGAGGATGAGACAGATGAGCAGCAGACGGATGATACAGATTCTGTTTCGGAAAGAGATGAAGGACATTTTTCGGGACCGCAAGTCGGTACTGATGATGTTCTTTGTTCCTGTTGTGCTGTATCCGCTGATCTTTCTGGTGGCATTTTTCGTGATCAGTATGATGCAGACCGGGGGTGGGGTGCAGACCTACCGGGTGGTACTGGATGGCGTGCCGGACAGCCGGTTGGAGTCGGAGCTTACGGAGCTGCAACAGGAGGATAGAAAAAACGGCGGAAAGTATCAGCTTGCGTTTTTTGATAAATCGGATTTCGACGCGATCGTAACGGAATACTATTTGGGTGAAACGGAAGACGACGCGGAGAGGCCGGATGTTGACATAATCGGCGGCGCGGATGCTCCGACGGCAGAGTTCCTCGTCACGGAGCTTACAGGGAAGGACCTTGCCTCGGTGATCACGGATATCCTGAAGGCTGAGTTGATCGATGTGTACCTCTGTTATCAGGGGGGAGAATATCATCTGTATTATAATTCCTCGGTGACCAATTCCAACAGCTGTTCCCGATTGGTCGAGGTGGCTCTCGATGAGGTCAAACAGACATTGATCCGTGAGGACCTGAAAGAAAAGGGGTTTGATGCGGAGCAGATCCTGAATCCGATCACAACGGAGGAAACCGATACCGCTACTTCGGAACAGTCGCTGGGGTCTTTCCTGGGAACGATCATCCCTTTTATGATGATCATCAGCTTGCTGGTAGGAGTATTCACACCGGCGATCGATGCCACCACCGGTGAAAAGGAGAGAGGGACGCTGGAGACATTGCTGATGATGCCGGTGAGCAATTCCCAGATCATCGTGGCGAAGTTTCTCTCCGTATCGCTGGTCGGACTGATCACGACGCTTTTGTCCGTGGCGTCCATGGCGGGCCTGGGAGCCTATATGCTGACCATGATTTCCAAAACCGGGGCAGTGAACTTCGGCGGGATCAATGTGGGGACATTTTTACCGGCGATACTCATCACATTTCCGGTACTGATCGTGCTGTCCCTTTTTCTCACGGCGATCTCCATGTGTGTGACCTGTTTCGCGAAAACCTACAAGGAAGCCAACACCTACATGTCACCCGTGATGATCATCGTGATGCTGACCGGGTACATCGGGTTCATCCCCAACATCGATTTTGACAGGACCGTGGCGATGATCCCCGTAGCGAACGTCTGCCTTCTGATCAAAAATCTGCTGCTGTTTAAAGTGGATATCGAGCTGGTGCTTCTGGTGATCGCCTCCACGGCGGTATACACCGGACTGGTGATCCTTCTTCTCGGAAAAATGTACCGAAGCGAGGCGATCCTTTTCGATGAGGGAACCCATGGGTTGGCACTGCTGGAACGCCGGTCGAATATGAAAAAGGGTGGCGTGCCCACGTCCGGTGACGGATGGTTTGTCGCGCTGGTGGGATTTCTGTTGTTGGTGTTCGTGGGTGGACTGCTGCAGACGGACTTCGGTCTGGAGGGAGTGGCGGCCAGTCAGGTGTTGCTGGTGGCATTTCCTATCGCCATGGCGGTTTATACCAGAAAAAGCCTGAAAAAGACTTTCTCATTGAGGTTGCCCCGGTTGATGACCGGGCGGGACGAAAGGGAGACGGCAAAGGAAGCGGAAGAGGGGTCGCGATCGATGTCTTCCATCGGAGGCTCCGGCCGGGTCCGCGCCTGGGCGGGAAGTCTGATTTTCGGGATCGGAGCGATCCTCCTCGGAATCGTGATCGCCATCCTGATGACTTCGACCTTCAGTCAGGAAGGGGAGGCCTTCAGTACAGCGATATCGGAGATGTTTGACCGGCCGCCGCTGTACGTCTGGCTGATCGCGGCAGTGATGCCGGCGATCTGTGAAGAACTTCTTTTCCGCGGGTATATCCTGTCTGCTTTCCGGGAACGTTACCCGGAGTGGGGAGCGATCCTGGGAGTGGGGGTATTTTTCGGAATCTACCATACCAGTCTGATGCGGTTTCCGTCGACGGCGTTGCTCGGATGCGCCTTTGCTTATCTCGCATGTCGGACGGGAAGCATTCTGCCGGGTATGATCCTGCACTGTTTGAACAACTCCATTGCTGTGGGGTCCATCTTTTTCCCGGAATGGATGGGACGGTATCTTCCGTTTTTGGATGACAACATGAGTACGGCCACGTTGCTTGCCACGGCGGGAGGAGGGTTGGTTCTCCTCGCGGTCGGCGTATTTTTGCTGAAAAAACCTGTCAAAAAAAATACTTGACAGCGGGATCGATATCGGTTATACTTACCACCTGTAAAGAAAAAATGTTTACAGGTGGTGCTTTTATTATGAGGGAAACAGCGGAAGCCTCGTTGACTCAGCCGTCGGAGCTGGCGGAACTGGCGACCTTGTATGATATATACGGTCCGCTTTTGAAGGAAACCCAGAAGGCGATTTTCGAAGCCTATGTGCAGGACAATCTCTCTCTGAGTGAGATTTCCGCCGAGTTTGAGATGACCCGTCAGGGAGCGTACGATACCATCAACCGTTCCCGAAAGAAGCTTCGGGAATACGATGAGAAGCTCGGCCTTCGCGAGAAATACGCGAGGATCCTGGAGCTGATCGATACGGCAGATATGGATGATATAAACAGGACAAAACTTCGCGATATGATTGAGAATGTTTTGTAGATTTTAGAAAGGAGTTCCCATGGCGTTTGACAGCTTATCGGAAAAACTGCAGAATGTTTTCAAGGGACTCCGTAGCAAAGGACGTCTCACGGAGGAAGATGTCAAGGTCGCGCTGAAAGAGGTCAAAATGGCCCTTCTGGAAGCGGACGTAAACTTCAAGGTTGTCAAGGACTTCACCAAGTCTGTGCAGGCGAAAGCAACCGGTGAGGACGTACTGAACTCCCTTACACCCGGTCAGACCGTCATCAAGTATGTCAACGAAGAGATGGTCGCCATGATGGGAAGTGAGACGACGGAGTTGGATCTGCTCCCCGGTTCGGCCACTACCGTACTGATGATGTGCGGACTGCAGGGTGCCGGTAAAACCACCACGACGGCGAAGTTGGCGGGCAAGTTCAAAGCGACCGGAAAGAGACCTCTTTTGGTAGCCTGTGACGTTTACCGTCCGGCGGCGATCGATCAGTTGAAGAGAAACGGTGAGAAGCAGGAGGTTCCCGTGTTTTCCATGGGTACCAATCACTCACCGGTGGATATCGCCAAAGCGGCTCTCGAGCATGCCAAACAAAACGGAAACAATCTGGTGATCCTGGATACGGCCGGTCGTCTCCATATCGATGAGGAGATGATGGGCGAGCTCCAGAGGATAAAAGAAGAAATCGATGTTCATAAGACCGTTCTCGTGGTGGATGCCATGACCGGTCAGGATGCGGTCAATGTCGCTTCCACCTTCGATGAGAAGCTGTCCATCGACGGCGTGATCCTCACCAAGCTGGATTCCGATACCCGTGGCGGTGCGGCTCTGTCGATAAGGGCTGTCACAGGAAAGCCGATTTATTATGTGGGTATGGGAGAGAAGCTCTCCGACCTGGAACAGTTTTATCCGGATCGTATGGCATCCCGGATCCTCGGGATGGGAGATGTGTTATCCCTGATCGAGAAAGCGGAAGCGGAGATCGATGAGGAAGAAGCAAAGGAGATGGCCCGCAAATTCAAAAAGGCCGAATTCGACTTCAACGATTTCCTTGCCCAGATGCAGAATATGAAAAAAATGGGCGGTCTGTCCAGCATACTGAAGATGCTTCCCGGAATGGGACTTCCGAAGGATATCGACATCGACGATGACGCGCTGAAGGGAACGGAAGCCATCATCTACTCCATGACCAAGAAGGAACGGTCCAACCCGTCGCTCATCAATCCGTCCCGGAAAAAGAGGATCGCAGCCGGAGCCGGTGTGGACATCAGCGAGGTAAACCGTCTGATGAAGCAGTTTGAGCAGAGCAAAAAAATGATGAAACAGATGTCCGGTATGATGGGTGGAAAAGGGAAAAAGAAACGGAAAGGTGTGCCGGGAGGCGGTATGAATTTTCCGTTCCAGTGATGTTCGTCAGGAAACACGGACAGGAACATTTTTATTCTGATCCTTATCGCATGAAAGAGTTCTTTGGATATGATTCGTTGGGCTCTTTCGGCGTGGGAATAGATTTTATTAAACACAATTATTTCTAGGAGGAAAGAAAAAATGGTAAAGATTCGTTTGAAGAGACTGGGAAAGAAAAGAACACCGTTCTATCGTATCGTGGTAGCAGATGAGAGATCTCCCCGTGACGGAAAGAACATCGCTGAGATCGGAACCTACGATCCGAACAAGGAGCCGGCTGAGGTGAAAATCGATGAGGAAGCTGCCAAGCAGTGGCTGGCAAACGGAGCTCGTCCGACGGACGTTGTGGCAAGACTGTTTAAGCAGGCCGGAATCAACTGATTTCATCATCCGAAAAGATTGGATGGATTTTTGAAGAAAAAAGTGAAAATAACGCTGATGAGCTTTTTTCACTTGGCATGTTTGTGGAGGAAAAATATGAAAGAATTAGTAGAAGTGATCGCCAAATCATTGGTTGATGATCCGTCCTCCGTAGTGGTGACCGAGGAAGAGGACGATCGTCAGATCACCCTGAATCTCACGGTTGCCCCGGATGATATGGGAAAGGTGATCGGAAAACAGGGCCGTATCGCCAAAGCAATCCGTACGGTGGTTCGCGCTGCCGGCGGAGTGAAAACGGACAAAAAGATTATGGTGGATATCAAATGATAACAGCATAAAGGAGAGTTATGTCTATAGAAGAACAGACAGCAAATATGCTCCGCATCGGAGTGGTGACCAAACCTCACGGGTTACGCGGTGAGGTGAAGGTGTATCCCACCACATCCGATCCGGAGCGTTTTCGTGATTGCGATGAGGTTTATCTGGTGACGAAAAAGGAGCTTTTGACACTCCATGTCACCGGAGTCAAGTACTTTAAAAATCAGGTAATCCTGAAGTTTCGCGAGTTCGACCGGATCGAGGATGTCGAGCTTTTTCACAACTGCGATCTGATGGTATCCCGAGAGGACGCGATCCCGTTGGGAGAGGGCGAATACTTTCTCTACGACGTACCCGGATGTACCGTAGCGGATGAACAGGGAACTCTCATCGGAGAGGTGACCGATGTTCTGGAGACCGGTGCCAATCCGGTCTTTGTGATCCGAACCCCGGAGGACAGGGAAGTTCTCTTTCCGGTGATCGACGAGTGCATCCTGTCGGTGGACATCAGCGAAAAAAAAGTGGTAGCCCATGTGATGGAGGGATTGATGGATTTATGAGATACGTAGTGATGACATTATTCCCGGAGATGATCGAATCCGTCATGGGGGAGAGTATCCTGGGGAGAGCCAGGGAAGCCGGCCATATCGAACTCATCGTGAAAAATATTCGCGACTATACCCTGGACAAGCATACCCGTGTTGACGACTATCCCTACGGAGGGGGAGCCGGCATGGTGATGGAGGCAGAGCCTGTTTGGCGCTGCTACGAAGCGATATGCAGCGAGCTGGGAACGACTCCGAAAGTGATCCATCTGACGCCGCAGGGAAAGGTCTTCAACCAGAGCATGGCTGAATCCTATGCCACTCAGGACGACCTCGTATTCCTGTGCGGTCACTATGAGGGAATCGACGAAAGAGTGCTGGAGGAGATCGGAACCGAGGATGTCTCCATCGGTGACTATGTGCTGACCGGAGGGGAACTCCCGGCCATGGTGCTGATGGATGCCATCGCGAGACACATCCCCGGTGTTCTTCACAACCGGGATTCCGCGCAGACCGACAGCTTCGGAAACGGCCTTTTGGAGTACCCTCAGTACACCAGACCGGAGGTGTTCCGTGGGCGAAAAGTCCCGGAAGTTCTGCTGTCCGGACACCACGCAAACGTAGAAAAATGGAGACTGGAACAGTCACTGGCCCGGACCGGGGAGCGTCGTCCGGATCTGTATGAAAAATGGCACGGGTGATTCCGTGCTTTTTTTTTCGTGTTTTTTTTACAAATTTCGTAGGATTTTTCTTGATTTTTTGGTTGAAAAAGAGTATAATAGACCTATCTGTGGATTTAGGAGGGTAACATGAGTCGAAAAACAAGTCTGGAGCGCGATACAAAGGAAACTCAGATCGCATTGGAATTGAATATCGATGGGCGGGGAAAATACGACATCGATACCGGTATCGGTTTTTTCAATCACATGCTGGAAGGATTTGCTAGACATGGGTTTTTCGACCTTTTATTGCGTATTCAGGGAGATACGGAAGTCGATGCCCATCACACGGTTGAGGACACGGGGATCGCTTTGGGAGAGGCATTCGCGAAGGCATGGGGTGACAAAGAAGGCATCGCCCGTTTCGGATTTTTTATCCTGCCGATGGATGACGCGCTGGTGCTGGCCAGCCTGGATCTCTCCGGACGCCCTTATTTTTCTTTTGACGCTGAACTGACCGCACCGACACTCGGGACCATGGAGACAGAGACGGTGAGGGAGTTTTTTCAGGGATTCGTGAACGGGGCCCGGATCAACCTTCATCTGCGTCAGTTGGCGGGAGGAAACACACACCACATCGTCGAGGCTATGTTCAAGGCATTTGCGAAGGCATTAGACATGGCGACAAAGAAGGATGATCGCATCGAGGGCGTGCTTTCCACGAAAGGAGCGCTGATGTGATGAAAAAGGTGGTACCGTTTATCAACGCGGAAAGTGAGTTCGCCAACAAAGTGCTCCTGCGGGCCGAGCAGTACAGTCACGCCGGCGCGGACGAGCTGTTTATCTATAACTATTCCAAGATGGAATCCGACCGCGAGGAGTTCATCGCCACGATGAAAAAGCTGGAGGAGACCGTCGACATTCCCTTCATCATCGGAATGTATGTGAGCCGGTTTGAGGATATCAAGAAGGCGTTTTATACCGGCGCCTATCGCGTGGTGATCAAATACGACATCATGCCGGACAAGTCGGTTTTGGCGGAAGCGGTGGGGAGATTCGGACAGGACAAACTCATCATCGAGATCGATTCGGATGAGCCCTTTGAGAAAATCCATTTCCCGGTTGACACCCTGTTGCTGAAGCATGTGGATACCGGCGGGCCGTTGACGAAGAGGATTCTGTCCTGCGGGAAGGACATCGTGATCCGGGACAGCCTCCTGAGAAATGACCTGGTGGAGCTGATGGAGCTGCCGAAGGTGATGGCGGTTTCCACCAACTACTACGAAGACAAAAACATCTTCAAGGTGAAAAATAATCTCAAGGCGGCCGGCATCGAGGTGAACACCTTCTCCTCGAGCAAACCTTTCTCGGAGTTCAAAACCGATGAGAAGGGACTGATCCCCTGTGTGACACAGGATTACCGCACGGGCGAAGTGCTGATGCTGGCCTATATGAACGAGGAATCCTACAACCGGACCTTGGAGACCGGCCGGATGACCTACTACAGCCGGAGCCGGGATGAGCTCTGGTGCAAGGGGGACACCTCCGGGCATTACCAATATGTGAAGGAGCTTCACATCGACTGCGATTCGGATACGATCCTCGCCAAGGTTCACCAGGTCGGAGCGGCCTGTCATACCGGCGAGTACAGTTGCTTTTTCACTGAACTGGCGAAAAGGGATTACATCGATACCAACCCGCTCACGATCCTGAGAGAAGACTTTGACGTCATCCGGGAGCGAAAGGAGAATCCGAAG
Source organism: Eubacterium sp. (assembly GCA_017540125.1). GTDB lineage: Bacteria > Bacillota > Clostridia > Lachnospirales > Lachnospiraceae > Eubacterium_F. The sequence continues at coordinate 2,797 of JAFYBS010000038.1, read as the reverse complement.
GAAGGCTCCTATACGAATTATCTCTTCACCAAAGGCCTGGATAAAATCCTCAAAAAGGTAGGCGAGGAAGCGTCGGAGATCATCATCGCGGCGAAGAATCCGGAAGAGGATGAGCTGACCTACGAGATGGCGGATTTCCTCTATCACATGATGGTGTTGATGGCGGAACGCGGATTGACCTGGGAGGATATCACCCGGGAATTGGCAAACAGAAGAAGATAACATTTTTAGAAAATAAATGGAGCTACGCTCCGGAATGGAGGAAAACATGCAAGAACCCGAAATTTGGCAGGCATTGGTTTATTATCTGATCCGACTGGTGGAGTTTTCAGCGGTTGCTGCGGCAGGTATTGCTATCGGCATCGGTCTCAGAAAGAAAAAGAATAAAAAGGCCGAGGCTCAGGAGTCCTGATTCAGGCAGGGATATATCATCAAAAATGAATACATACAGGAGGTAGCAAAGCCATGCAAATGGTGCGCAACAAGAAAAGGCTGGGCGATCTGCTGGTAGACGCCGGAGTGATCACGGAAGATCAGCTGAAGGAGGCGTTGAAAAAGCAGCGGGAGATGGGGTCCCGACTCGGACAGGTGCTGATCGATCTGGGAATGACAGACGAGGAAGAGGTTTGTCAGGCGATGCACACACAGCTGGGTGTACCGATCGCCAGGATCCGCGAAGCGAAGATCCAGAGAGAAGTCATCCAGGTCCTTCCGGAGAATATCGTCCGGAAATACAACGTCATGCCGATTCAGTTTGACGAGCTGAATCAGAACATCCTCTACGTAGCAATGGAGGATCCGATGAACATCATCGCCATCGATGATATCGGTATCGTGACGAACATGCAGATCGAACCGATGGTGGCCACACCCAGTGACCTGCACTTCGGTATCGAGCGTTACTACGGCTCCGAGAAGGTTACGGAGATGGCCGGCGCCTACGCCGAGGAACGTAGAAAACGACAGGAAGAGATGCGACGGGAGGCCGAGGAAGGCCGTGAAGAGGTCGAGAGCTCCCCGATCGTTATCCTGGTAAATAAAATGGTAGAGCAGGCCGTCACCGAGCGTGCCTCCGATATCCACGTGGAGCCTATGGAAGAGATGGTTCGCGTGAGGTTCCGTATCGACGGTGTCATGCAGGAAATGATGCACTATCAGATCGATCTGCTTCCGGCGATCATCGCCCGTATCAAGATCATCTCGGGCCTGAACATCTCCGAGAAGCGTATCCCGCAGGACGGTCGTATGACCCAGGTGTTCAACCGGGTAGAGTACGATATCCGTGTTTCGACACTGCCTACCGTATACGGAGAAAAATGCGTTATGCGTCTCGCCGAGAAAAAGGCGCTGACCAGAGATAAAAAGGAACTCGGGTTCCCGGACGATGAGATGAAAAAGTTCAACGCACTCATCGCTCATCCGAACGGTATCATACTGGTTACCGGACCGACCGGTAGTGGTAAATCCACCACGTTGTATACGGTGTTGTCCGAGCTGAATCAGGGTACCGTGAATATCATCACCGTCGAAGACCCTGTCGAGGCCAACGTCGACGGTATCAACCAGGTGCAGACAAACGATAAAGCAGGACTGACCTTCGCGTCGGCTCTCCGGTCCATCCTTCGACAGGACCCGGATATCATCATGATCGGTGAGATCCGAGACGGAGAGACAGCCGGTATCGCGGTTAAGGCGGCGATCACGGGACATCTCGTGGTATCCACCCTGCATACAAACTCGGCCGCTTCCACCATCACCCGTCTGGAGGATATGGGAGTGGAGCCTTATCTGATCGCCGATTCGGTTGTCGGCATCATCGCCCAGCGTCTGGTACGTCGTCTCTGTCCGAAGTGCAAAGTAGGACATGAGCTGACCGATCAGGACAAGCTCCGTCTGAGGATACGCGGTGATTCGAAGCCGATCATCTATGAAGCGGGCGGTTGCGCGGCCTGCAACAACACGGGATATCGCGGTCGAATCGGTGTGTACGAGATCATGCCGGTAACACCGAACATCCGGAAGATCGTAGCGGCAAAAGGAAATGCCGACGAGATACAGAGAGTGGCACTGGAGGAAGGTCTGACGACCCTTCGTATGGGTGCTGCCAAACTGGTGCTGAAAGGCATCACGACCATCAATGAGGTGGAGAGGATTGCCACCGAGTAAAACCATTGCAATACCTGATTGGAGGAGAAAAGTAATATGGCTTACATGATTGATGATCTGCTGAAGCAGGCAAGGGGAATCGGCGCATCGGACCTGCATGTAACGACAGGTATCCCGCCGAAATGCCGACTGAACGGGGATTTGATCGAGATTGCGCATGATCCGGTACTTCCCGCGGATTCCAAAGCTCTGGTAGAGCAGATGATCCCGGGACGTCTGGTTGACCGGTTCAACGAGGAAGGAGAGGTGGACTTCTCCTATGCCATCCGGGGTGTCGGTCGTTACCGTGTAAACATTTTTAAACAGCGCGGTACCATGGCATTCGTTATCCGACTGGTGAACACAGACATTCCTTCACCGGAGGCATTGGGGTTGCCGAAATCCGTGAAGGACCTGACGACCAAGAAGAGAGGACTGGTACTGGTTACCGGACCGACCGGTAGTGGTAAGTCTACGACACTGGCAACGCTGATCAACGAGATCAATCAGAATTATAACCGTCACATCATCACGCTGGAGGATCCGATCGAGTACCTGCACAAGCACGCGCAGTCCATCGTTAACCAGCGAGAGGTCGGGATCGATACCCAGTCCTATGCGGGAGCCCTCCGGGCGGCCCTTCGAGAGGATC
>JAFYBS010000037.1 GCA_017540125.1 Eubacterium sp. | reverse complement strand
TCAAACTCTCAAGTAAAGTTCACTTCGTTCACTTTACCCCGTTTTCACTCGCTCGGCATGAGGCCTCGCGTCTGAGCAAGCTCAGACCGTGAAAACTACTTGGCAAAGATCACTCAGTCGTCGAAACAGTTGTGTGAGCCTTCACACAACGTCCACAACGTTAAATGTTTGCTGGCATAAAATATCCAGATTAAAATTGACGAGCATGGTTTCCATACTCTTTTTGTTCTGGTGTTCAAAGTTGTTTCACTATTTAATTATCAAAAGAACTGTCATAAAAAATAGACGCTTGCGTTTCTTTCGCGTCAGCAAGTAGTATCTTAACAAACTTATCGGCGGTTGTCAACACTTTTTTCAAATTTTTTAAAAAAAAATTGAAAAGCCCGAAAAACCGTTGTTTTTCAGGCTTGATATATTTTACTTCCCTTCCGGTTTTGACAAGGTTTTTCCGACCGAAATGACCCTCAAAGTGTAAACCCTCTCGGCAGGAGTTCACCCAGTGTCATCACCTCATATTCCTCTTCACTGACGGCCATGATAACCTCAAAAGACGGTTTGCAAAACTCCGCCATCACCTGCCGACATACTCCGCAGGGGGTCGGTGCCACCGACTCTCCCTCATGTCCTCCCACGATCGCAATCCGCGCAAACTCGCGTTTTCCCTCACTGACCGCCTTGAAGATCGCGGTCCTTTCCGCGCAGTTGGACGGACCGTAAGCAGCATTCTCCACGTTGCATCCGGTGTAAACCGTCCCGTCCTCACACTGCAGTGCCGCTCCCACCTGAAATCCGGAATACGGCGAATAGGAGTTTTTCCTCGCTTCAAAAGCCTTTCTGATCAGATCCTTCACTCGAAATTCCTCCTTGACATTTTTTTACATATTAAAAATAAGAAGATTTTAGTTATTGATTCCGTGATGTACCTCCGGAGTCGAGGCTGTCATCGCACGGAAGACATACCCGTTCTCCTTCCCCCAGGTGATGATCCGCTGAAGGGCGTTGATGGTTTTGTCATTTCCGGAGAAATCATGCATCAGGATCACATTGCTTCGCCCCTTCTGGAATCCCGACGTAGCCATGTTGAACACCTGGTCCGCCGTGTCGGATCCACCGGCATCACCGGAAGACACATTCCAATCCTGATAGAGAAATCCCCACTCATGAACCTCCTTCGAAAGCCTGGTCATGATGCCCTGACTGTAGTGCCGGCTTACCGTATTCGAGCTTCCGCCCGGGAACCGCGTCTGCGTACACCAGACACCGAATTTTTTATAGAAAAGGCGCTGCAGTTTGGTCAGATTCTCGTGATAGATCTCATCGCTCCGATAAATCTGATCGTATTTGTGCTGATACCCATGGATGGCCAACGTATGTCCTTCATCGATAACCCGCTGCGTCAAATCAAAATCCGCCACCGCCGGCTTCAGCTCAAAAAACGTGGCATGCACATCGTTACTTGCCAGGATGTCCAGAATCTTCGGTGTACTGTAACGGCTCGGGCCGTCATCAAAGGTCAGATATATGATACTATCCGGCTTTTTCTCCACGGTTACCTCGCACTGGAACTTATGAAGCCCATCCTCCGTGGCTCCCTCAACAACAGCCGCTCCCGGTCTCTTCGCTTTGATTTTCGAGCCGTTTTTCCCCACCTTCACCACCGACTCATCCGAGGACTCCCAGTTAACCTTGTCCATCGGTTTCGCAAACTGAAACTGAAGGTCGACAAACTCACCCGTAAGCATTGTGATCTCCGGCAGCATGAACTTGTCTTTTTTCGCGTTGATTTTTACCACCTTCGGAGCTTCCGCATTTTCTCCGTTCTCATCGACTGTAGCATCCGAGCCCGCTCCATCGCCTTCCGCGACCTCGCCGGTTTCCGTCCCCTGCGCCGGGTCCTGCGCGGGAGAATCCGCCGTATCACCACAGCCCGCCAGCAGGCCGACTGTCAGAATCAGTGTCGCCCCGAACATCCAAATTTTTCTTCCCATTTTTCTCACTCCTCCGACCGTTGTACCTGATTGCCAGCATCGTTAAATCATCAAACTGGTCTGCCCCACCGACAAACGCATCCACCTCGCGACGCACGGCAGGAAGCAGTTCTTCCGGCCGTAAATCCTTCTCCCGGTTCAGTGCCTCCAGCATACGCTCCGAGCCGAAGCGTTTCTTGTCTGCATCGCAGGCCTCCGGCACCCCGTCCGTGTAGATAAACAGGGTATCTCCCGGATTCAACTGCATCTGATTATCCTTGTAGACAACACCGTAACAAACATTCCTTCATTATTTACGTTACATAACTCATGATTGACATCCCTCAGGATCTCAGAGGGAGTTCCCTCCTGCAAAGCTCTGGTACGGATCAGCGTTTTGGATATCACCATAAACAGCGCCGCCGGAACTCCCTTTCCGGACACATCGGCGATAACCAGTCCCAGATGATCCTCATCGATGAGGAAAGCATCATAGAAATCTCCTCCGACCTCCTTGGCCGGGTCCATCGAAGCAAAAAGATCAAACTCCGTACGGTCCGGAAACAGCGGGAATACCGAGGGCAGCATATCAGCCTTGATTCGATTCGCGATATTCAACTCGGCCGACATCTTTTCCTGCTCTCTGGTGATCTCGATGTTCTCCATCATCCTGTCATGCAACGCCTCGGTCGCCTGGGAAAAAGACTCCGCCAGGTCTTCGATCTCGTCCCCGGTCCGATAGAACTCATGCATTTGGAAGATATCCCCTTCTCCGGACAGTGCATCCGCCTGCCTCGTCATATATTTGAACCTGCACACCTCCCGGCACCAGAGACCGCATCTTCCGCCTGATGGCGTTTCTCAGTGCGGCTCATGGCTTCCGTCAGGAAGACATTCAGGATCTTGAACCTGCACACCTCCCGGCACCAGAGACCGCATCTTCCGCCTGATGGCGTTTCTCAGTGCGGCTGACAGGACTTGAACCTGCACACCTCCCGGCACCAGAACCTAAATCTGGCGCGTCTGCCAATTCCGCCACAGCCGCAATCTCGACTGCCATTCTACCATAAAATGCTCAAAAAATCAAGTCAGACTTGCAGACCCTCCTTTCTTATGTTATATTGTAAGGCAGACAATCGGGAGCCGTGTCGGCCCGGAGCAAACACGGACGCGACAAACGTACTTGAGGTTTGTCTACGCAGGCCGCGAAGAACGCGGCAGAATGCGGTATATCGCTCAAGTCGCTCGGCATGAAAGGAAAGAAAATGGGAACAATCATCACCTGGATCATCGTTTTTGCCATCCTCTGCGGATGTATTTTCGCGTGGGTTTACATGTGTCACCGCGGACCGCACGCTAACGAAAACAGCACTTCCGACTCATGCAACGGGGATTGTCTGCATTGCGCGTCCAACACCATGCACAATCTTTCACGCACCCCGGAAACCTGTGATGTGCCCCGCCCGGCATCGACGGAAGCTTCCGCCGCGGAATCAACCGGGAATCCGGCGTCAGAAGGCACCTCAAAGTCGTGAAAGACCGGCGTGAATGTCTGGAATCAAAAAATCATGTCGAATTAAGATAAAAGTAATAATCTAGGTAAATATATGCTGAAATCGATAGAAAAGTGTTTTGAAATTACGGAACGTGAGCCGGATCAGATCGGTCCGCTGAAACTGGCTTATCTGGGCGATGCCGTATATGAACTGATCGTCCGGACCATACTGATGGACAGTCGTGACCGCTCCGTAAAAAAAATGAACAAAGCCGCCCAGGACCTCGTCAACGCAACGACGCAGGCCCGGATAGCCGAAGCAATCGAACCGAAACTGGATGAGACGGAAGTCGCCGTCTTCCATCGGGGACGAAACGCGAAAAACAATTCCATGTCCAAGCACTCGGACATTCACGACTATCGCATAGCCACCGGTCTGGAATCTCTGTTCGGATACTGGTATATGAGCGGAAAGCTCGACCGGGCCGTCACGCTTCTTCAGTCGGCGGCACATGAACTGAAGCTCCTATCGTAACCATTTCTATTTCGCAAAGCGCGACATGAAAGGAGTATTGTGAAAACAAACAAAACCGATACGGAATCCTATCTTCCGGACTCGCCGGACGGCCTCACTCTGGAAGGGAAACATAGTGTCCTGGAAGCACTGCGGGCCGATCAGCCCATCGAACGCCTCTTCGTTCTGAAGGAAAGCAAGGACAGCCAGCTCCAATCCATCCTTCGGGAGGCGAAGAAAAAGCACACGATGGTAGACTTCGTCACCGCAGAGCGTCTGGATCAGCTGGCAGAAACCGACCATCACCAGGGAGTCATCGCCAGACTGTCCGCTTTTCGATACGCCGATTTGTCAGATATGTTTGACATCTCTGAAAAAGCAGGAGAACCGCTGTTTTTGTTCCTTTTGGACGGCATAGAAGACCCCCACAATCTGGGCGCCATCATCCGGACTGCCCATCAGGCCGGCGCACACGGAGTGATCATTCCGAAACGACGCGCGGTGGGTTTGACTGCTACCGCGGTGGCAGCCAGCGCCGGAGCCATCCATCATATACCTGTCGCACGAGTTACCAATTTGTCAGACACTATAAAACAACTGAAAGAAAAAGGCGTCTGGTTCGTCTGTGCCGATATGGACGGTGACGTGATGTACAACCTGAACCTGACCGGTCCGATCGGTATCGTCGTCGGAAGTGAAGGGGCCGGAGTCAGCCGTCTGGTAAAAGAAAACTGCGATATGGTCGCTCAGATTCCTATGAAGGGAAAGATCAATTCACTGAACGCCTCCGTAGCTGCCGGCGTACTCGGATACGAGATCGTCCGCCAGCGAATCATGAAGCAGTGATCGGAGGATAGTGCATCACAAAATCGCGACATGAAAGGATTTTTATGTCAGAATCCAACGAAAAACCATCAAGAATAGATAAAAAATCCGATTTTCATAATAAGAGCGAACTGTCGGACGAGGAACTGATCCTGGCCGCGAGAGATCGCGATGAATCCGCCATGGATGAACTGATGAACCGGTACAAAGGGCTGGTGCGCAAGCATGCACGAACCCTGTTTTTGATTGGCGGAGAGAACGACGATCTGATCCAGGAAGGCATGATCGCGCTGTACAAAGCGATTATCAACTATGATATTTCGGGCCGCGCGGGACACTTTGCCCCCTATGCCTCCACCTGTATCTCCAACCACCTTTTTAACGTGATCAAGGGGGCGAATCGTTTGAAAAACGCCCCCCTGAACCAATCAATCTCTCTGGATGCTCCCATCAGCAACTCTCCGGAGTCCTACGACACCCGCACCGTTGCCGATATGCTCCCCCCGGATATCCTTTCGGATCCGGCACAGATCCTGATCGACCGGGAGAATGTCACCCGGATCGAGGATCTCATCGAAGAACGACTGAGCTCCTTCGAGAAAAATGTCGTCATGCTCTACATCGATGGCAATTCTCTCTCTCAGATCGGCAACCGGCTCGGAAAAAGTCCCAAATCCGTCGACAACGCTCTCCAGCGGGCCAAAAAAAAGCTTATTGAAGCAACACCGTTGCCTGCGCAGCGATCCCTTCCTCAGCCCCGGTAAAACCCATGCCTTCTTCCGTGGTAGCTTTGACGCTCACCCGGTCTACATCCACATCCAGCGCATCCGCAATCCTCTGTCGCATCGAATCGATATAGGGACGAAGCTTCGGTTTCTGAGCCAGGATCGTCGCATCGAGATTCTCCAGTTGATATCCCCTGTCCAGTACCATTCCATAGGCTGCCTGCAACAGCTTCAAACTGTCCGCACCCTTCCACTTTTCCTCCGTATCGGGAAAATGGAGCCCGATGTCTCCCATGGCCGCGGCGCCGAGGATCGCATCGGTGATGGCATGCAGAAGCACATCCGCGTCCGAATGCCCGAGCAATCCCATCGAATGTGGTATCTCTACGCCACCCAGGATCAACGGCCGTCCCTCTACTAATCGATGTACATCATATCCGGTTCCTATTCTCATACTCATCTCCTACTTGTAATTCTTCAAAAACGACTCTGCCGCATCCTGATAGTCATCCAAATTTTCACCCTGATTATGGAGCGAAACGGCATCATTGTCAAGCATTTTTTGTAATTTATTTTAATTACATATCTATCGTCAATTCTAACTTATCAGCAGGAAGCGTTGTTTCTAATCGAGTAGGGGGATTCATCCCCCTACTCGTCCATGCGCTGTCATCTCGAAAGCAAAGCTTTCTCGATGACCGTTTGCTCAGCCATGCATGGAAAGCAAGCTTTCCTGCATGGCGTTCGCTATTCGCACAAAAAAACCGAGAAACCGTACTTTTACGATTTCTCGGTTTTATATTTCAATAGCGGGAACTGGAGTCGAACCAGCGACACCACGGGTATGAACCGTGTGCTCTCACCAACTGAGCTATCCCGCCATATCACGCCCGGGAACCCCCAGGCGATGAAAATGGAGCCTATAGGGCTCGAACCTATGACCCTCTGCTTGTAAGGCAGATGCTCTCCCAGCTGAGCTAAGACTCCATTGTCACAACGACTTTATCATTATATCTATACCGGCCCGTCTTGTCAAGTGTTTTTTTGCTATTCCAAACCTATGAGCTCAAACAACGGTAATATACTGAAAAACCTCGGTGCGATCAGACTCGCTCCCACGAAGATTGCCGTCATCCCGGCACACAGGGCAAATCTCATCTTCGTCATCGGCCGGCAGACGAAAACCAGCACACCCAGAGACACCGCACCGCCCACAAACAAATTCAGCGTACTGACCATATCCGGTCCGAGCGCCAGCACCTTGTCGAGAATCTGAACCACTCCTGTCGTCAACACCATAGCGATGGCCCCGGGCAGGGATATCCGCAGGACATGCCCCAAAAATCCGCTGATCACCGGTTCCTCATGCCGCTCCAGCGCCAGCAGGAAGCTGGGGATACCGATTGCCGTCGCTCCGATCAGACTCAGCTGAATCGGGATAAAAGGGTAGTTTTTTCCGATAATGATAAAGATGACGCACAAAAGGACGGAATATATGGTTTTTGTCAGATAGAGCGCCGACACCCTTTCGATGTTGGCGATGATGGTCCGCCCCTCCTTCACGATATTTTTCATGGAAGAAAAATTCGAATCCGTCAATACGATATGAGCCGTCTGTCTGGCGGCATCGGCTCCGTTTGCCATGGCGATGGAGCAGTCCGCCTCCTTCAGGGCCAGCACATCGTTGACACCGTCGCCGACCATCCCGACGATGCGTCCCTGCTTCTTTTTGCCGATTTTTCGAGTTTTTTCTGCATTCTCCGCCGACTCGTCCTGTGCTGTCCGGCGCGATGGCTCCGTCTCCAGCGGTGTACTCTGCAGCGCCCGGATGATCTCGTACTTCATCTCCGGTGAAACCCGCCCGAACACAACGTAGTTTTCTGCCATCTTTCGAAGCTCTTCGGGATCCTTCGGAAGGGTCGTCGCATCCACGAACCGCTCCGCTCCCTCCAGTCCGGCCATCCCGGCCACCGCTGAAACCGTCGCCGGATTATCCCCGGACAGGATCCGGATCTGCACACCCATATCCCGGAAAAATGCCAACGTCTCCGGTGCGTCCTCCTTCACACAGTCGGACAGTACAATGAGTCCCAACGGGTCCACTCCGGTTAATTCTGAGGGCATATCCGCCAGCTCATCGACCCCGGCCAGAAGCAGGACACGGAATCCCTTCGTGGCATATTCTTCAGATTTATGTAATATTTCACTCTCCTTTGTGATGAAGTCCGGTGCCCCCAACACATAGCACCCGGTCCCCTCAAACTCTACTCCCATGTACTTCCGGCGGGAGCTGAAGGGTAACGTATTTCGGATCGGGTAGGGTTTGGTATCGGCAAAAAAGCTCTTCAACGCCTCGCCGGTGACATTTGTCTCCGTGAAGGCGTGGGCCACGCCCTGCAAAAGTGTGATAACCTCATCGTTCGTCCTGCCGGATGCTTCTAAAGCATCACGACCGGTTTCTCCATCTGCCCCCTGCGTAACCTCACGAATCTGTACCACCTTCTCCACACGAAGGGCTCCCGTGGTGATGGTTCCGGTTTTATCGAGACAAAGGGTATTTACACGGGCCAGGGCCTCGATGGCCTCCATCTCCTGGACAAGCGCTTTCTTTCCGGCCAGCCGTCCGACTCCCAGAATAAAGGAAATCGACGTCAGCAGCACCAGTCCCTCCGGGATCATCCCGAGCACTCCGGCCACGGTACTTACCAGTGAATCGGACAGAGAAGCATGCGCACGGAAAAACTGGATACAAAACAGCGTCGCTCCGATGGGTACGATGGCAAAGGATACATATTTTATGATCTTTTTGATGGCGTCCTGCATTTCCGAGGAGGCTCTTTTTTTGGTCCGGGCCTTCTCAACCAGCTTCGCAGCGTAGTTATCCTCACCGGTATGCACGATGAGGGAAGCACCTCCGCCGGCCACGATATGAGAGCCGGAAAACAGCTCATCCCCGACCTTTTTATGGATCGGAACCGACTCTCCGGTAAGCATCGACTCATCGACCTCCATCCCGTCGGAAAAAAGAACGGTTCCGTCGCAGACGATCTGATCTCCCGCGGACAGCTTTACGATCTGATCCACCTGAAGCTCCTCGAGAGGAACCTCCATGAAAGATGCATTTATCAGCTCCTCACTGTCCGTGGTCCCCTTCGGAACCTGAAGCACCTTTGCTTTCGTCGCTGTCAGCACCGTCAGCCGGTCGATCAGCTTTTTCACACGGAGCTCCTGAACAATTCCGATCAGGGAATTGCTGATGACAACGCCCATGAAGAGCATATTTTTATACTGACCCGAGATCAGAACCAGGACGAACAGAACCAGGTTCAGGAAATTAAAATAAGTCAGTGTATGTGTCGCTATGATCTGCGACACGCTTTTCGTTTTTCTCATGTTACCTCACATTTCTGATCATACGAATGAAAAACCGAGCATACCGAGACCGCTCATGATGAGTCCCGCAAGGATCACGCCACCCATCGCTGCCAGGATCGTCGGTTTGAACTTCATATCCAGGATGGACGCCCCCAGGGTTCCCGTCCAGGCTCCTGTTCCGGGAAGGGGAATTCCGACAAAGAGCAACAGAGCAACGAAAAGCCCTTTTCCGGCTTTCTGCTCCAGTTTTTTCCCGGCTTTTTCTCCCTTTTCCAGAATCCAGGTAAAGGGTTTGCCCAGTACCTTTTTATCGGATCCCCACACCAGCACCTTGCGTGCAAAAAGGTAGATGATGGGTACCGGAAGCATGTTTCCGACCACACAGATGATATAGGCCCAGACCATGGAAAACTCAGGGTACACAGCGTTATACCCCGCTGCGATGATCAGTGCCCCCCTGAGCTCGATAATCGGTACCATAGATACCAGAAAAATAATCAGATATTGGGTAAACATAACAAGCCTCCATCATATCGTTTGTTTTTTCTTCGTCACCTTCTCGATCACGATCAGCGTCACTACCATCAGGATCAGCGATACCGGCAACGCGATCATCGCCACGTCACTCTCCGTCGTATACCCGATGATTCCCGCCATCAGGAATCCGACTGCTGATACGGCGGCGGCTGTCAACGCATATGGCAACTGCGTCGAGACGTGATTGACATGGTCACACTGCGCCCCCGCCGATGCCATGATCGTCGTGTCTGAAATCGGTGAACAGTGGTCCCCGCATACTGCTCCTGCCAGACAGGCAGCGATGGAAATCGCCAGCATATGTGCCGTCTCCGGAGAAGCAAAGACGTGGCACACGATCGGGATCAGGATAGCGAATGTACCCCAGCTGGTTCCGGTGGCAAACGCCAGGAAAAGAGCCACCAGGAAGAGGATTACCGGCAAAAACATCTGCACCGAGTTTGCCGAACCGCCTACCAAATCCGCCACGAACTCCTTTAATCCCAGCATGCCTGTCATACCGGACAGCGTCCAGGCCAGAGCCAGAATCAACACCGGAGCCACCATCAGACGGAAGCCCTTTGCGATACAATCCATAAACCGCTTGAAGGACAGTGTCCCGCGTATCATATAGAAGGCAAAGCTGATCAGCAGCGTTGTCATGCTTCCGTAAACAAGTCCCTGAGAAGCATCCGCGTTCGCAAAGGCGTCGATAAAGTTTTCGCCTTCGAAAAATCCTCCCGTATAGACCATACCGAAGATGCAGCAGGTAATCAAAACGACGACAGGAAATACCAGATCGATCACATGGCCTACCTTGCCCTTGCTCATATCCCTTTCCTTCGGCGCATCCGAATCCTCCGGCTCGCCGTAAGGTCTGGCCATCGTTGTAAACAGATCGCCGTTCAGCGCATTTTTCTCATGAAGCTTCATCGGACCGTAATCCAGCTTCCGCGAGGTGATGAACAGGATCATCACGATCGTCGTCAGCGCGTAAAAATTGTACGGGATCGTCCTTAAAAACATGGAGAAGCCGTTGATCCCGGCCTCCTCCGGTACGGACGAGGTCACCGCCGCTGCCCAGCTTGATACCGGCGCGATGATGCAGACCGGAGCCGCCGTCGCGTCAATCAGATAGGAAAGCTTGGCGCGTGAGGTCTGATGGCGGTCTGTGATCGGCCGCATAACCGAACCCACGGTCAGGCAGTTGAAATAGTCATCGACAAAAATCAGGATACCTAGGAAAAATGTTGCCAGCTGCGCACCTACCCTTGTCTTGATGCGCTTCGAAGCCCAGTGACCGAAGGCTTCGGAGCCACCCGCTTCGTTCATCAGCGCCACGATGATTCCCAACAATATCAGAAATACAAGAATTCCCATATTCCATGTATCTGACAACTTGCTGATAAGTCCGGCATCTTCTGCGTAAAGCATGGTTTTCAGCCCCAGCTCCAGATTTCCGTTAGCATAGAGCAATGCTCCGATGATGATCCCAAAAAACAGTGATGAATACACTTCTTTGGTGATCAGCGCCAGGATGATCGCCGCCAGCGGTGGAATGACAGCCACAAAGGTGGAATAAATCGCCGGCTCATAGGTCTCCGGATCCACCGTTCCCTCCGTGAAAAAGGAGGCCACGATGAGGCCGACAACGACAGTCAGACCGATCACGGTCAGTATTTTCTGCCGCTTCCGATAACGCCGTACTTCCTCTTCATGATTCAGATACTTTTTCCCCATAGTTTAAACACCTTCCTATTTTTTTCTTCCCGGCAATTGTGCCAGGATGATCGCAACAAACATCAAAATGCATCCGATCAGTTCCCTGGTCGACATCCACTCCCCAAGGACCACCCAACCGGACAACACGGAAAATACGCTTTCCATACTCATGATCAACGCTGCCACCACCGGCGTCAGATGGCGCTGGGTGATGATCTGCAGCGTGAATGCCACTCCCGAGGACAGCACGCCGGCATACAGGATCGGCAACCATGCCGTCGTGATATCCGAAATCCGCGGTTCCTCAAAAACAAACATCAGCACCGTGGAGATCACGGCCGTCACCCCGAACTGGATACAGCTCATCGTCACACCATCGGCCCCGTCGATAAATCGGTCCACCACCAGGATATGCACAGCGAAAAGGATGGCACAGATCAGCATCAAGCCATCCCCGTAGTTCACTGTCAGATCTGTCCCCGTCATACACAGCAGGTACAGGCCGATCACCGCCAGAAGTACGGAAAACCACGTTCTCCAGGTGGTTTTCTTTTTCAAAAATATCCCGAACACCGGAACAAAAACCACATAAAGAGCCGTGATAAAGCCGGATTTTCCCACCGTGGTGTAAACCATGCCGCATTGTTGGAAATTGCTGGACGCGCAAAGCACGACGCCGCATACCAGACCACCGATCAGGGTCTGTTTCGATATCCCAAACCGATGGGTAGAAGCACTGCCTGCTTTCTCCAATGCCTCCGCTAGGTTCTCTCCCGTCCCGTTTCGGACCTGTCGCGCCCGGCTGCTCCGGGAAGCAATCACGCTGACAGGAATCAAAACCAGAAATCCGATCGTGTTCCGGACGGCGCTGAAGGTAAAGGGGCCGATATGCTCCATCCCCACACTCTGTGCCACGAAAGCACTTCCCCAGATGAACGCCGCCAGAAGGAGCAACATCGAGTAGCCCAGCGAATTCTTTTTTTCCATTCCCAAGCTCCCCCTCTGCAAACTTATTACATTGTACCAAAAAAGCCCTGCAACCGCAAGGCTTTTTTCTCGACTTTCATGGTATCACCGGAAATTACTCCGAACCGATTTTTTCCAGTAAATCCACCATCTTCCGTACCGCCTGTCCGCGGTGGCTGATGGCATTTTTCTCCTCCGGCTCCATCTCGCCGGTAGTCATTCCGCGCTCCGGATAGTAGAAGATCGGATCGTATCCGAACCCGTTCTCGCCCTTTGGCTCGTGGGCCAGTTTTCCCTCGATCACTCCCTTCACCGTCTCCACGCGCCCATCCGGAAACGCGCAGGCGATGACGCAGACAAACCGGGCGCCCCGTTCTTCCTCCGGCACGCCTTCACAGCGGCGGAGCAGCTCCGCATTTTTTACGGAATACGGAGTATCCTCCCCCATAAACCGGGACGAGTAGATACCCGGCTCACCACCGAGCGCATCCACCTCAAATCCGGAATCGTCCGCCAGCACCATCTGTCCGGTCGCCTCACAGACAGCCTTCGCCTTGATGATAGCGTTCTCCTCAAAGCTTTTTCCGTCCTCCACGATATCCACATCTACATCCAGATCCTTCATGGACAGGATCTCGTATTCCTCTCCCAGCATCTGGCGAAACTCATTCACCTTACCCTGATTGCCCGTTGCAAAAACAAGTTGTTTCTTCATCAAAAATGTACCCTCCG
>JAFYBS010000036.1 GCA_017540125.1 Eubacterium sp. | reverse complement strand
GAAATGTGATCGCGTGCATACCGCTGGTCACGATGTTGACCATATATTCTTCGTTGATCCATCCGCGCACCATCTTGGCATAAGCCGGATCGTCGTCCACGATCAGGACTCGTCTCTGGGTACCGTCATCCTTCGCTTCGATCACATCCATGATCATATTACCGAGCTTTTCCATATTGATTGGCAGGATGAAACGGTCATATTTTCTCAAATCCGTTATTTTTTTGGTGACCTCATCCAGGCAGTCCTTCTCTCCGATCAGGATCATCCGCTGCTCATCCATATCCACCATATCGATAATCTCCGAAATCGCAGCAACCGAACCCGCATGGCCGACGATGGACTCGGACAGATACAGGATGAACAGGTTCACTTTACCGCAATGACGGCTGATCTCCTTCATGTCATTTCCCAGACCGGTCACTTTGAAATGAAGCTCCTCCAACCGGTTTCGAATGCCTCTTATTACGACACTCTGCTGTAATTCAACGATAACGATATGGGTATCCTCTGCATTTGAAATCATATCAGTATTTTTTCTCCTTTCTTCTCTGATTAAAACGGGCTCTCATATCCCTCGCCATAGTCCTGTAAAAACAGCTCATATCCGGGCTTCAGGTTACTGTCAAGAGTCTTTCTCAGGATATAGATTCCTTTTTTTCCGGCAACAGCGGAATGAATGGTCGGATCACTCAGGCTGTCATACAAACCATAGAGCGACGGCAAAAGCGAATTCTTCCGGACGTCAAAACGATAACTGTCTCCCAATCCATCGGCCGTGGCACCATAGACAGCCAGACTGTTTTTCAAAACACAAATCCCGGGATTCACTTCGGAACTGTTGTTGTCACCGCCCCCATCATACCGTCCGATAAAGGGGATTTTTACCTTCTTTGTCCACTTTTTCCCGTTGAAACAGTAGATTTCCTTGTTAATGCCCAAGGAATAAGGGATTTTTTCTCCATCGCCTTTGATGTTCGTCGCGTCACCGAATAACGCGTAAACGTTCCCATTCGAAACATATAATTTAGGTGCTGATACATCCGCCGGATAATCCGGCAGCTTTTTCCAGGATTTCTTTTGGATCCGGTAAGCGTAAAAATGCGCGCCGTGTTTCGCCTTTTTGGAATTGAACGACAACTGCGACAGAGAATACACCGTCTTCCCCTTCAGACAAAACGAATTGAATCCCTCTTTATCCA
Organism: Eubacterium sp.; assembly: GCA_017540125.1. Taxonomy (GTDB): domain Bacteria; phylum Bacillota; class Clostridia; order Lachnospirales; family Lachnospiraceae; genus Eubacterium_F. Next base: position 9,902 of record JAFYBS010000036.1, on the reverse strand, counting down.
GTTTTTTTGGAACATTTTTTATCTCGATGAAATTCCATTTCGGTTTCTTTTTATTCAGATCGGCAATGGCGATCAAACGTATTGATTTGTCACCGAAATAAAAGATGCCGACCGTGAAGAACACACCGTCCTGTGCGGAAAACACGACGTCCCCCTGAGAGAAACTGTCATACTTTTTCCTCTTCTTCTTCGGAAGGGATTTGAAGTACTTTGATTTTTTGAAGCACTTGCCCCAGCCGGTGGAATGATCGGGGACAAACTCCTTCCCGTTCCAGCGGGAGAGCATTCCTTCCATTTCCTTGCTCTCCGTATACAGATTCTTTCCTTTTTTGTCCGTTCCCAAAACAACTTCCTCACTCCAGTCACCACTGAGAGAACCGGTTCCGATTTTGTCGAATTTCAAGGAACCGTGATTCAGATAGAAGGTGGCAAGCGCCGAGTTTCCGGCCGCGTCCTTTACCTCGAATTCCGTATAGGTGGCGATCAAAGGGCCTGCCTGGTAGATGGTTGCTTTCCGTCCGTCCTCGGAATACGATACATAAGGATCTGTTTCCGACAGTGTTTCCGGAATCGTCGTCACTTCCTTCTCACCAACCCGTCGATAGGAAAGCTTCGTTCCTGCCTTCAGGTTGATCCCATCCAACGTGATAACACCGGTCTCCCGGTCGATCACGGCACCGGAGATCGCCGGTTTGTTCTTCTGAATCTCCTTCATATCGAGTGTTCCGCCGGTCGAGCACAGATCCCTCAATTCTTCGGTCTGACGGACACAGGAGAACACGCGCGCTTTCAGTTCCTTCACATAATCCGCGCCGGACTGTCCTTCCTTTCTCGGGTTCATCAAAGCGAGGAGCGCACCGGCACCGGCCGCGGCCGGGCAGGCCATAGAGGTTCCGGACTTGATGTCATAGGCTGCTGTCAGATCCGGTTTGTATTCCCCGTCGGTCTCCGGTTTGGAGATGCCGATGGATTCGATATAAACCGTGACATCCTTGGTGCCCTCCAAGGTGTTCATATCGGGGATCACACACAGGCCGAATCCGACCTCTTTATCCTTTACTTTATCATAGGGAGCCAGTCGGTACTCCAGTTTCTTCGCAGCCACCTTGGCATCGATGGCGTTCGTGATATGGCAGGCGTGATTATCGTATTGGTCTTTATAGACATCATGATCGGCCACGCCTTCGCCCGTAATGGAAATCTTACCGTTCTTATCCTTCACGATCTCACCGGTGACCACATGTGACCGGTCATCGTAATCCACCGCTCCCGGTGCGTAGAGCATGGAAAAACGGGTGTTGTTTTCCTTGGTAGCCGGATTTTTCTCATACGGGAAGTACAGATAATACCGTCTTCCTCCTATTGCGTTTTTGATGGTCCATTTGAGAGACGCCGGCTTCGAGGAAGTCGTGTTGTAGTGATCCTGCACGATCTCCAGCTGACAGCTGTCCTTATCCCGGGTCATGTCTTTCTCCTTTGCGCTACCATACTCCTCGATCTCCGGATCCAGAGATTTTCCGTACACGGCAGCGCCGAACGGTTTCGCGGCTCCTTCGTTGCTTCCCTGACCGTTGTCTCCGAGAACCGGGGTAACCGTCCCGTTCTCCACCTTCTGATCGGCAGAAAACTCCCCGTAGTATTCGGTCGTTTCCTTGATCTTCTCCGGGGAATAGATGCTCGGGAAATAACTCTCCACACCGACCGTGGACAGGATATTTTTTCCTGGAGCGAACAGATCCACTGAGGATTTCCCGTAATTGGAATATCCGGACCGGTTGCAGCCCGGACCGTCCGACCCTACCACGACCATGTATTCGTTATCCGAGTTGACCGGAGCCTGTGCGTTGGTGGAATCCTGGTCTCCGTTATCGTTGGCGGCGGCAAAGAAGTTCAGGATCCCGGCCTCTCCAAGCTTGGCTAAAGCTGCATCGAAAATCTGTGAGTCCGCGCTTCCGTTGGACCAGGAATTGCTGGTCGCAACGATGTTAACTCCGGCCAGCTTTGCCTTCAAAACATATTCAAATCCCTTGATGGTTTCAAAAATAGTGGAGTCCGGATCCTCGCCGGCCCGTACCGCCATGATCTTGACATTCGCGTTTCCCGTAACTCCGGCGATACCGACTCCGTTGTTTGCCTCGGCAGCGATGATGCCGGCGCAGTGGGTTCCGTGACCGACCAGGTCGTTGGTGGTATCGTCATTGTTGCTGACCACGTTGTAGCCGTGGGTTCCCTCCAGCCCGATGTTACCCGGGTTGGTCCACATACGGTTCTTCAGATCCTCGTTGGTATCCCGTACCCCGGAATCCACAACCGCCACCACAACCTCCTTCTCGTCCCCCTTCAGGTCCTTCCATGCATAGGTGGAGTTGATGGAAGCTACCTTCTCCGGCGCGAGAGCGCGGGTATTGATCTGGTTTCCGTCGGTGTTTACGGCCGATCCGTCATTGACCTGATAGCAATCCGAGATATAGGCATCATTCAGGGAAAAATTGTCGTCCGATTCAAACCGGATCGGAGAGTTCGGTTCCACGGCGAGGATGTTCTCCTCCCGGGAAAGCTTTTCGATCAGTTCCTGTGTATCCAGCGTATCCGATGTCACTTTGGCTACCCGGAAGCCTCCCTGTTCTCCGCCCCTTGCTGTTTTCTTCACGTTCTTCCCCTGACTGATAAAGCCCGGGAAAAAGGCTGAGTCCTCGACGGTATAATCTTCGTCCGTCGAATTCCCGGCTGTCTTCCGGGAAGATGTCTTTTTGCTGATCCGGGTACCGGCGTCGTACATCACGATCACTTCCCCGGTAAGGCCGTCTGACGAAGCCGGACGTGATGCTTCCGACTTCTTCCCGGCGGCATGGACATCGCCCACCGACACGGGAGAAACCCCGGCCACCTGGCAGGCCATAGCCAGTATCAGCAAGGTACAAACCGTCTTTTTGATCACTCTCACAGAATTCATAGATTTTTCCTCCGTTAAAAATGGTCTGAAAAGCCGAAGACCCGCCATGGATTCGGATTCTACGGCGGGTCTCCTTTTTATTCTTACTTATTCATTAACTAAACTTATCAATCGTGATCTCTTTACCCGGATCTACCTTGGCATCGTTGGCCAGATCCAGGAAGATGATCGGGAAACTTTCTTTGAAGCTCAGTACAAGCTTCTTGATCTTGCTGGTATAACGGATTCCGATTTCTATCGTGTGTCCTCCCTTTGTCGACTTGATATAGCTGATATCACCGGAGATGTCCTTCGTGGAGTCACTACTGAAGAAACCGCCTTCGACCGTCGCAACCGCCTTCAAGTGAGCGCTCGGTGCCAGGTTTCCGCCTCCGCCACGTTTCAGAAGCGTGTCACGTCCGGTATAGTTGGATACGTCGAAAGCAACGACATAATCGGTATCCATACCGTTTATCTTCGTGGTTTTCGTAAGCCTCTGCGCCTTCACGTTGGTCTTCATCATGCCCTGGTTATCAAAAGTTGCCGTAACAGACATGTTGGAAACCGATCCGCCGCCTACCGGTGTAAATCCCATCACATCAAAACGATACTGTTTCCCTGCTTCGGGGATCTTGGTCATCACGATAACGACGTTGTTGATCGATGCTCTGTTCTTCGTATCACTTCTGGCTTCAACCCTGTCAACAGTCCACTTCTGATTCGTCGAAAGATCGGTGACGGTTACAACCTTGGAAGCACTGGAAGTCCATACGCCAACCGTAGTAGCATAGTTCGATGCCGTCGAATCATAAGTAGTCGGGTTATAGCCCGGCTGGGTAAGACGGATGTCATAATAAACCGACCTCTCATAGTAACGTGTCGCGCATTTCGCTTCATCGATCATCAGCGGAATACCGGTAACCGGTGTAGTCATGGAAAACGTCTGAGTCGTCGGCGCAGCCGGTGGGCCGACCAGCGTCATATAGAACCCGATCAGGTTTACATCGTATTTGACTCCGTTGCGAAGGCTGCTCACATCAACATATACAGCCACACGAAGACCGTTGGAAGACAAAACGACATTGGTGATCTTCGCCTTTGATGTACCACCCTGTTCCACTACCGATGCCACCGCATCCGCAGCGGTTCCCGTCCAGCTGCTGCCGTTGGCGTCCTGGGTAGTCGGTGCCGTCAGGTTGGCACGTTCGTTCAAAAACGCCAGCTCAAAAGCAGCCGCCGTGGAGTTATACGACGGAACGATGGTTCCCTCGTCTACCGGCTTTTTCTTCGATACGGTTACGTTACAGTTCAAGGTTTTGGACTTGGTTACGGTTTTCTTCTTTTTCTTCTTCTTCACAACAACCTTGTACTTCACTGCTGCGGACACCGTCGAAATTCCATCGGCATCCACTGCTGTTACTACGGTTGATGTGTTACTCTGTCCGGACAGAGTTACGGTCGAACCGTTCACCGTCCATGTTGTGCTGACGATACCCTTTACTCCGTTCGGGTCCACCATCAGCGTGAAGCCATCCCCTGCCTCCAGAGCCTTGCTGGTCTCCGACAGTTTCGGTGCTTTTGCACCGGCTGCCACACTCGTCGTTACCGTAGCCGCCGGTGCCACTACAGACAACGCCAGAGCGATAGCGGCCAGGCGGGAAATAGCCTTTTTATCGAATATTGTTCTCATACTCAATCTCCTTTCGATGTTGATTTCTCGAATCCTATCGATACGATGTGTCTATGATACCACATTTTGACAAAAATGAAAACCCCTTTTTTCAAGTGACTCAATTTCGAAGCGTTTCCGCGATCAAACCAAGGATATTCGCTTTGAATTGGTCGGTCTTCATGAACTCCGGATCCACGCCGGGAGTGCAGTTCACTTCCCCCACCACATAGCCGTTTTCGGTCTCCAGCAGGTCGATCCCGCACATCCGCAATCCGCAGATTTCGGCCACCTTCTCACACAGTTTGACCGAATCCTCGTCCAATGTGGAAGGAACACGGTGTCCGCCGAGATGTACGTTGGAACGAAACTCGTCCGGATCATCGGCAATTCGCTGTATCGTATGCGCCACCTTGTAATCCACGACGATCACACGGGTATCCTTCCCCTTTGCCGTGGCGATGTACTCCTGGGCCAGGACGGCTTTTCCGTCCCCCTCCTTCAGAGTTTTGAGATAATCCCGGATCTCCTCCTCAGTGTGGAGCAGGACCACACCGGCTCCCTGTGCCCCGTCACTGGGCTTGAATACCGCGGGCAGCCCTATGTATTCCACGATTTTTTCGACCGGTGTCCGAACCGTAACCGTCATACTTTTGGCCTGCGGGATTCCTTCCTTTTCCAACAGAAGCGCCGTCTCCAGCTTGGAACAGACGACCCTCTTCGCGTCGATGTCGTTTATACTCCGGGCTCCGAGTGAGGTCAGCCGGCGGGAAATCCCGTCAAACACCTCGTTGTAGTGTCCCCACAGCATAAACACATCCGGTGGCGGTACCTCCTCTCCTTCGACAAGAATCCGCACATCCCCTTTCTCTCCCATCGTGAAACACAGATCATCCATGGGGATGATCTTATTCCGGCTCTCTCCTTCGCTCAATCTGTCGAAACCGGATTTCAGATTCCGAACCTCATTCAATCCGCCACCTTCACCGACGATCACCCAAAATCTCATATATCAGCTCAACCTCCCTTTTGTATGTGTAAGTCCGTTTTTCAAGTGACTCAATTTTGAACCGTTCCCACGATAAACTATACATCATATAGGGAAAAAAGTCAATTACACCTCATATAAAAAAACGGTTGTGATAATATACGACTCAGAAGCCTGTAGATGAAGAAATATTGAGAAGGGAGGGGTGCTTATGCGATGCCTAGATATGAGCGTTGCGGCCCCCGTGAAACTTGAACCGGAAGAGGGGCGCCATAGGGACAGGGATGCGATCATCGGAAGACGGATCTCGGATCTGGCGGCGATGCTTTTTTCACATGACGATGAGGGACTGATCTATGCCAGCGTGTACCGGATTGACGAGGAGTTTACGAGCCTGTCTGTCTGTATGTGTCCGGATATAATGTCCCTTTCCGAGTTGTACGCCATCGTTGAAAAGTCTGTAAATCAGGTGCATCAGATTGCCGGCGCAAAGATCGTGTCCTGTCAGGAGATTACGGTAAAAAAATACAAGGCACTTGACAAGGAAGCGGATTCTTTGAGCCGCTATCACTCCTCACGTCATTTGCAGCTACGGGTAAATATGGATTACTTTGACGACAATTTGTTTCGCATCCGGGAATCCGTCATCGAGTCCGGTAAGCTTTCAAAGAAAAAGGCGCAGGCTGAGGCCGGTAAAATCCTTGCGGACAAAACTCTGTATGAGGAGATCGAGCGGATTTATGATCCGATCAATGAAGAAAAATTCTACGGCCATCCTGTTCACTATCGAATCAAGACAGGAAGTGGTGAGTCGGCGATGGCCATCGTACAGCTGATCGTCCGTATGCTAAAAAGCAGAAAAAGAATCCCCAGTGACCGGATCACTAGAATATTCGATGTGACAGAAAACTGCTACAATGATAATGATCTGAAATATGCGATCCAAAATGCTCAGGGAACAGCTGTCGCCATCGAGCTTTGCGGTTCAAAGGGAGAACACGGAAACTATGCCACCAGCTACGAAGCAGTCGTACGGGACTTCGCGGATCTGATAGAAAAATACCATCATAACACACTGTTCTTTTTCATCGAAAACACGGTCGAACCCGGGTTCTCTCCGGATCTGATTGCAAAGGTGGCGGATTTTCTTGACATCGTAGATATTGAAGAGGGAACGGGGACCGTGGACGATGCGATAGCGGTTCTCCATCGATTGATCCGGGAGTCGAAATACAGCATGCTGGGCGATGATGAGGATGATGGAATCAAAAGATATCTCCCGAAAAAAAGACAGGTGATCTCCTATCATGATATCTACACAGCCTTTGACGAATGGCAGGCGGGTGTACTGAAGGAAAAGGTCTACCGATCATATCAGAAATGTCGACCTCTCGAGATCAAAAAAGAAAAGACAAAGGAATCGGCGTACGACAGGCTTCAAAACATGATAGGACTATGTGATGTCAAGCGTGTCACGGATCAGATCATATCGGTATATAAGCTTCAGGAACTCCGAAAAAAATATCATCTGGAGGATGAACCGATCAACCGTCATATGATCTTTACAGGAAATCCTGGCAGTGCCAAGACGACAGTAGCGAGGCTGCTGGCGGATATCCTGACCGAGGAGCATGTGCTGAAAACCGGCTGTCTTGTCGAGTGCGGCAGAGCTGATCTGGTCGGTCGCTATGTCGGTTGGACAGCGAGAGAGGTAGAGGCAAAATTCCGCAAGGCAAGGGGCGGGATACTCTTTATCGACGAGGCGTATTCTCTTGTTGATGACCGTAGCGGCTCCTTTGGCGACGAGGCCATCAATACAATTGTCCAGATGATGGAAAACTACCGTGATGAGGTAATCGTAATCTTCGCCGGATATACCGATCGTATGGAGAGTTTTCTGAAAACCAATGAAGGACTTCGCAGTCGTATCGCGTTCCATCTTGACTTCCCCGATTATCAGGCGGAGGAGCTCTGGCAGATTCTGGAGCTGATGATTCGTGAACACGGCTATACGGTAGCGGATGGGATTCGTGAAAAATGCCTTGATATTTTTAGTATGGCGTGTGTGCAGGATGACTACGGCAACGGCCGCTTTGTCCGCAATTTCCTGGAGCAGGCTTTGCTTAAGCAGGCGATCCGCCTGATGCCGACAGGAGAGAAAGCGATCAAGCCTTCCAAAAAAAAGTGCCGGGAACTGATCGCAGAAGATTTTGATGTAGATCTGACCGGGCTACTCGATGAGCATAAGAAGAATAAGTCGATAGGTTTTCTTTGAAACAATTAACCACTTCAACTGCACATATAGAATTGACTTTCACATGTAATGTGATAGAATAGAAAACGAAATGCTGATAACAACGCAAGAAAAACGAGGAGGTGTATTATGAAAGAGTTTATTTCCAGATCGATTGCCGGTTTACTGGCTGCCATTCTTGTTTTCGGAAGTACCGCGGCAGCCGTGTCTTCAGAGCGTAGAAATGCTGACGCTGACAGTGCGTTCCGTATTCAGGAGAATGCGGTAATCCCTTTCTCCGCCGTGGCTTCATCCGGTACGATCAATAAATACGGAAACCTCATACTGACGGCGGACGGAAAAACAGCGGAAGAGACCTTGTCTTCTTTCACGGGAGCCGGGTACGCGATTACCGATATCGTGACCGTACAGCTGGGAAGTACTTCGATGGATCTGCCGGTATGCTCGACCTTCACGGATGTCGACAACGGAGACGCCGGTATTTTTCTGAAAAACGACATGATAATGTTCGCGATCAATGCCGGTGATTTTGCGACAGACAAGGGCATCGCAACTAAGACCGATGCGGATGACGGAACCTTCAGCTGGAAGATGAATCCCGGAATACCGGATCCGCTTCCGATTACCATTACCATGAAAACCAAGGGCGGTTATGCGGATGGCTACAAGCTTCATCACATCAGCTATGACCGGGCTGACTATCCGAAGCTCACGGATGAACAGTTTGCCAATTTCCGTGTCATCTCGACGAAGGGTATGGGGAAAAATGTTCTCTACCGTTTTTCATCTCCGATCGATCCGCAGGAGGGGCGCAGCACCTATGCGGATGCTGCCATCAGGAAAGCAGGAGTCGATGTCATCATGAATCTGGCAAATGATGAAGCGTCGGTCGTTTCCTTCCCGGGGTATGCACAGACCTACTACTCCGGAGTAAAACATATCGCGCTCAATGAGGAGTTTGATATAACCGGCGATGAATTCCGAACCAAGCTGGCACCGGGGTTACGATTCTTTGTTGAGAATATCGGTACCTATGGGGTTCACTGTTTGGAGGGCAAGGACCGGGCCGGATTTGTATCCGCGATCCTCGAGTGTCTGATGGGTGCCGCCTGCGAAGAGATTCAAAAAGATTATATGATTTCCTACTTCAATTATTTCGGACTGAAGGAAGGCGATGAACAGTATCCGGTCAAAGCGGAAATCATCACCGGTGAGCTGGAAGCGGTTTTCGGCGTGGATGATCTGGAGAAAGCGGATCTGGCTAAGGAAGCCCGCGAATACATCCGGGAGTGCGGTCTCACGGACGAGGAGGTGGAAACACTGATCACCAATCTGTCCGGCAGCAAACCGAATTCTATGTCGGTGAAAGGAAAGACGGTTACTGTTAATTCTTCGAAAAGAAAAAAGAAAAAGCTCACGATTCCGCAAGACAGGATTCTGTCGATTAAGAAAGCAAAAGGAACACTGCGTTTCGAAAAGCTTGGCGGGAGCAAGGCAATTTCTCTCAACAAATCAACCGGAAATCTCATCATGGGCAAAGGGGTGAAAAAAGGAAATTACAAGATTAAGCTACGGATTTACGACTCCGGTGACGGGGTATACCGTCGGGGTGCAGCAGAAACAACTGTCCGTATACGGATACGATGAAGGGGGACTTATGCGGGTAAAAAATGAAATCATCAACTTTTTGATGATCACAGCCGGTGCGATCATAGCCGCTTTTGCTATTGAAGATTTCCTGGTACCGGATAGAATATTTGACGGCGGACTCGTCGGTGTAGCGATGATTGTATCCAGCTTCACACATATTAAACTGAGTTTGCTTACATGGCTGTTGAATGCACCTTTTCTGATATTAGCCTGGAAAAAGAAAGGGAAGCTTTTTGTCATCCGATCTGTCTATGCAATGACCGTGTTTTCGGTGAGCATGATCTTTTTTGAAAAGACGCCGGCTGTTACCAATGATCATCTTCTGGCTGTCACCTTCGGCGGACTTATCCTGGGTGTGGGCGTAGGACTGGTACTCCGATACGGAGGGTGTCTCGACGGCACGGAGATT